>NZ_JACJPW010000011.1 GCF_014696265.1 Aerosakkonema funiforme FACHB-1375
CCCTAACCCCTAGCTCCTAGCCCCCATGCCTACACCACCGCCTGTTCTGGTTATTCTAGACCTCAGCGCCTTGATGGGCAAAACCAGCCGCGAATGGCAGGATTTCTCGCGCATAGGAGCTTGTTACGTACCCCAAGCGGTCTACGAAGAAATTGAATTTCTCACCGATCGCGCCCCAGAACCCCAATGGGAAAAAATCGCGAGAGAATTTATGCGCTTTTTCCCAAATAGCGGTTGGCAGCTGACTGATGCACACGCCACTCATCCCGCGTTTACTCCTCCTGGGGGTGCCAATTTGAGCAAACAAGCGAGATTGGTGGTGGCAGTTGCCCAGTGTACCTACGGTTTCGCCCAGGAAAACAGCGATAATCTAGTTGTTTTCGTGTCTAATACTCAGCCGATTCTGCAACGGATACCTTCTTTGGGGACTGCCAATCTTTGCGGCATTACGGTGGCGGCACTTTTGCAGTGGGTGCGAACCGGTGAGAAACCACCAGCTGTAACTCAGCAATTGCAAGTTTTTGGGGCGGCGGGGTCGCAGGGGGGAAATAATCGATCGCCAGCTGCTAGCCCAACGCAAAGTTCTGCCCCTGCAAACTCGGCACCTACCATGACTGGGCCAGCATCAGCCGATCGCTCTTCTTCCCAGTCTAAAAAAAGAAGTTCTGGAACTGGTTTGCTGACTCGTTTGGTTAGCGGTGCGATTACTTTTGTTGTGCTTGCAGCACTCGGTTTAGTTGGTTGGCGTTTTATCCAACCCACGAGTTTCAACCAATTTTGGCAGAAAATGAATTTACCTGCTTTACCCGGTCAGCCACCCACACAGTCACCAAAGCCTGTGAAAAAATAGAATAATTGCAGATTTTAAATTTAAGATTGCAGATTTTCAATCGAACAGGACTTACCCACGACCAAGCGAGACAGCCGATTTGTCAGTCGAGTTATCGTTGCCAAACTCACGATTTTGCAAAGAAACCCGGTTTCTTTGCGTAAGCCCTGTAATATTTAATTAAATTTGAAATCTAATAAAATTGGAAATCTAAAATTAGCTATTGAACAATGGTTAAGGATGCGTGTGCTTACGATGTCATCGGTTTCGGAGATGAGGTTCCGGGAATCTTAGCTCTGATCTGTGCTGCTAGGGAATATCGTCGTCGGACTAACAAGCATCCGCGAGTTCTTCTGATGTCTAACGGTAATTTACAAGCAGGAATAGGCGGTCATCTGGTCAGAGGCGGTTTGGCTTATTTGGATAGAACGCAGATCGATCGTAGTTTTCAACAATCTCAAGGTTTAGATCGTTTTGGCGATCCTGCCCCAATCTATAAAGAATTTTTGCATAAGTCTGGTGTTATCGATGTCGGTCTCGATCCTCGTAAAGCAAGTGAAGTACTCAGGCAGATGCTTCGGGAAGCAGGGGTTGATATTCTCACCAATGTTGGTATTCGCTCTGTTACCAAAGAAGGTGATAATTTAGCGAGCATAACTCTAGCGAACGATCGCGGTATATTTGCTGGCAAGCAGTTTATCGATTCTACTGTTAATGCTGAGTTGGCACAAGCTGCTGGTGTCAGAAAACTAAAGGGATTTGAAACATTTTGTCTTCCCGAATCAGAATTAGCTGTTACGCTTGTGTTTGAAACTAAGGGATTGACCCCTAGCAGAATCACAGAAATAGAGTATCGCTATCTCAAACGCTTGACAAACCTCTCCGATACAGAGGGGCAAACGCTTTTGCTGCACGCGGCGGGTTTTGATGTCCAGTTTGCAGAAGCACTCAGAAAGGAAATGCTCGAATCTAATGGCGACCTCAAAACTCTCGAAGCAGGTACAGATTATATCGATATCCGTTCTACGGCTTTATCTGTAGGCTACCACTCTTTCAGGAGAAAGAAGTTTTGTTTGGGGAAAACGGGTGTAATTTTAGATAGGGCAAATATAGCAATATTGGGAGACGATCGGCTTTCTTGGAATGCTCTTTTAATCGCTGTTACCGCCGATGAGGTAGAAGCTTTGGCAAAAGCTTCTGCCAAGCCAACTCCTAAAATGTTAGCGGAAATAGCTTGGCTGGAAAAGTGGTTCAAGAGTTTGGGCGCTACTGCCGTTACCCCGGCAAAAGAGCTTTATATTAGACACGCTGGCAATATTACTGGTGTTGTAGAACCGTTGACGGGTACAAAAATGCTTATGGGTGGTGTACCGGAAAATGAATCGATCGGTACGTTTGCTTATCATTTTGATGCGCGGGGAGAAATTAAAGGTATTTTAGACAGGGCAAATGCAAAAGGTTTTTCATCTGTTCGCTTTCCGCCGCCTGTTTTCAATATCGGTATCCAGCACGCATTAGTTAAGTGCGTTCCTAACCTCGCAGTTGTGAGTCCGGCTTCTGGATTTGAGGGTTATGCTTCTACTGCTGGCAGAATTGTAGAATTTAATTCGGCTGTGGGTCAAGGCGTGGGAATAGCTGCTGTTATTGCTATCCTCGATCGCAAGAACTTGGCAAATGTATCGAATTCGGAAGTCAGAGAAGTGATGAGAGAAACTAATCAATTACCGAAGCTGTTTGGTATGGCTAAAATTGAGGAGGCATCGCAAATGCGATCGTTCGAGTCGGAAATGGCGATCGCCCGATCTATGATATAGGGTGTGAGATTATGAAAACAACTGGAATTCATCATGTAGCGATCGTTTGTTCAAACTATGAAAAATCTAAAAGCTTTTATGTAGAAGTTTTAGGCTTTTCGATTATCAAAGAAACTTTCCGCTCCCACAGAAATTCCTACAAGTTGGATTTGCTTGTCGGTAACGGCGATCGAATTGAACTGTTTTCCTTTCCCAATCCTCCTAAACGAGTCAATAGCCCGGAAGCTTGCGGTCTGAGACATTTATCTTTTGAAGTTGACAATATCGATGAGTCTGTCGCTTATCTAAAATCTCAAGCTGTGCAGGTAGAAGAGATCAGAATTGATGAGATTACAGGTAAGCGCTTTACTTTTTTCAAAGATCCTGACGATCTACCTCTGGAGATATATGAAAAATAAGGTTAAATATGATAAGGGTTAAACCCACACACCAGAACTGGCATTGACAGAGAAACCCGTTTTCTTGAAGAAAATGGGTTTTTGGAATCTGAAATTCGTTGTAATAAATTGTAATATAAGAAGTATTAAATATTACTTGTAGTTCGGTATATTCTGGGTTTAAAATTTGTCTGTTAAGGAAGAAATTAGTATGTGACAAAGTTGTTAAAACTAGCAAATAAAGATTATTTGCAGAAGTAACTCGCAGGGTGCAGATATCTTGTTCTCATAAAGCTGTTTGTGTTTGGGTAACGCAGAGCGAGGAAAATCACTTTCGATCGCAGGTGCGGGCATTGTGCAATCGCATATTAAGCCCAACCAATGAAAAAAGATTTCAGCTTTTCCGAAATCCATCAGAATCAGAGTGTAGTTCGACCTCTGTATAGCCCACTTCGCTGACAGCATCCACTTGCGAGGCTTGCTATGGAACAAATTACTACAACAGGATCTGCCGCAGCGACTATTAGTGAAACAGTTAAGCACTGGAGTTTAGACTATCGCACCGCAGGTGCGATGTCTAAACTTTGATTGACACAGAGAAGACTAAGTAAGAGCTACCTGTCCTCACTAAAGTAAAAAGATGGCGAAGGCTAGAGTACAAGTGTACTAATAGACACCTGTACTCTAGTGTGGTAGAAGCAGCAAAGTTGTTCCACCAACTAGCATCTACCAATGATTCAAACTGACAAACTAAAAGCTTTTCGTCAAGCGGCTTATCAACATCTCACTAGAGCCAAAGATGCCACGTTTGAGTTAACAGATGCCATACTGCTCACTCGCCACGCTGACTGTTTGGCAGACCTGTCATTATCCCCAGTATTTCGACGCAGTTGGCCAAGTATCTATGAAGCTTTACAGGATTGTAGACCGCAGCGCAATAAGTTGATGCGTTTGTACATCGAACAGATGCCAAGGGATGTACGTCCGATCCTAGCAGGTGACCACACGAATTGGCCACGACCAGACGCTCACACACTACAAGAAAGAACAATTGAACACCAGGCTGCTGTCATTTATGGGAATCGACCAATTACAGTAGGTCAGGGATATAGCACTCTGGCGTGGATACCAGAAGCAGAAGGGAGTTGGGCCATTCCGTTAAGGCACGAACGGATTACCAGTTGGGAAAATCCCATTGATAAAGCAGTATGGCAACTCAAGCAAGTCTGTAAATACTTGCCTTCGCGACCGATTTCCTTATGGGATAGCGAATATGGATGTGCGCCTTTTATACTGAAAACAGCTTCGATTCCAACTGACAAATTAATCCGACTACGTTCTAATTTATGCTTGTGGACTGCCCCACCAGCTTATTGTGGAAAAGGTCGTCCTCGTCTACATGGAGATAAGTTTAAACTCAACGATTCTGCCACTTGGATACCAGCAGTTGACACAGTAGAATTAGACCATTCCCAATTAGGACGATTACGAATTAGCTTGTGGAAAGATTTGCATTTCCGAGCTTCCCCACACCAACCAATGCAACTAATTCTTCTTGAGCGCATTGACCAATTGTACGGTGGGAAAACGCCATCGCCTTTATGGTTGATTTGGATAGGGGAAGAAATGCCACCCTTAAGTGAAATCTGGCAACTGTACTTGCGACGCTTTGGAGTAGATCATTGGTATCGCTTGGCCAAACAACGGCTTCATTGGACTTTACCGAAGTTGAGTACGCCCAAGCAGTGTGAGCGGTGGAGTGATTTGATGCCGATGATTACTTGGGAACTTTGGTTAGCACGCGAAATAGTCAAAGATAGACCCTTACCTTGGCAAAAATGCCTGGCTAAATTAACCCCTGGTCGAGTTGCACAAGCCATGCCAGGAGTTTTAGCCGTGATTGGTACACCTGCTGATTCTCCTAAACTCCGTGGAAAGTCTCCTGGCTGGCCCACCGGACAACAAAGGCCACCTCGTACTCGTTATCCCATTGTTAAAAAAGGCTTTTCTCCAACTAAAAAAAGCTCGAAAACTTAACTTTTTTCTCTCTTAAATCCTGATTTAATCGCTCTTTCTGACTCAGCTGGAAGCTGAGGAATTTTGGATTGCTTGGAGTTTAGACTATCGCACCTGCGGTGCGATAGTCTAAACTCCAGTTCCAATACGCTAGCTTTAATAATGCGCGATCGCTGCATTTCTTACTAGCTGCATGGCCTGTGGTAGGTATCTGGTTCGCCGCTTTAGGTATTGCTTCAATGGCGTTTAACCTCAACGGGTTTAACTTTAACCAATCTGTAATTGACTCTCAAGGTCGCCCGATTAATACCTGGGCAGATATCGTTAACCGTGCCAACATAGGGATTGAAGTAATGCACGAACGTAACGCGCACAACTTCCCCCTAGACTTAGCAAATGCTGAAACTCCAACTGTTGCGATCGCGGTTCCTGCGATTTACAGCTAACACTACCTCTGTCTGAACTATTTACTTCTCGAAGATATCCCGACCGTTAGACCTACTTCTGCCGATCGGGTTTTTTCCTAGTTGTAATTCTTCGTAAGTGGTAAAAAATAAATCATTAATAGTGTTGGGAATAATCGTACCTCACTGAGAAAGCAATTCGCTATAAACGTAGGGTGGGCATTGCCCACCCTACAAATATCTTATTTCACAACCGAACAGGATATTATTGTTGTTTCTGTGCCAGAGATGTAGTGCTATTTTCCTGACGTTTTTTGGCATAGAATTGAATTATAACTACCATAGCAATTATCATGCCAATGATGCCCAATATGGTAGTGTCGATCGGCAGGCTTTGCTTGAAAACAGCTAGCAAAACAATGCCTACTAAAATTACAGTCGGCACTTCGTTAAGGCCGCGTAATTGCTGACTGCTCCAGTTGCAGCGGTTTTCTGCTAATTGTTTAATAAGTCTACCGCAATAAAAATGGTAAGCAATCAAAACTGCTACCAGAGCTAACTTGAAATGCAGCCAACCGCTTTTTAACACATCGGGCTCAGTGGTGAGGAGACCGATCGCCATTACCACCGTTACCGCCATTCCAGGCGTTGTAATCAGGTTGTAAAGACGTTTCTCCATGATCTGATACTGCTGGGTCAGAATTGTCCGCGCTGGTTCCGGTTGTGCATCAGCTTCTACATGATAAACAAACAGACGCACTAGGTAAAATAAACCGGCAAACCAAACCACAATTCCGATTAGATGAAACGCCTTATACCATAAATAAGCCATGAGTTTTATCCTTTGCAGTCAAACTTGCGAACACAAAAGTGATATAGCTAGGGGTTAGGGGTTAGGGACTAGGGGCTAGGGGAAGAACGGCTGAGAGTAAAAAGTTTGGTGGAATTAAGAATGTCCGAACTACCTTGCCGATCGCTATATTTGGGAAAAGCTTCAAAACTATATAACCTTTAATAGCTTATTAGTTATATAATTTTTAACATTTCTTTACTTTAAGTTAAATAGCCGTTAAGGAACTTGCCAAAAAGAGCTTTTTGATGTATGTAGAATTCATAGCTACTTAGCTATAAATTGTGCCGTCAGGCATAATTGCACCTTGCAACTTAGCATCAGTCAAAATTGTTTTCGTCAAATCTGCGCCGCGCAGATCGGCTTTTTGTAACAACACTCCCGTCAAATCCGCATAACTGAGGTCTGCGCCTTGCAAACTGGCTTCGCTCAAATCTGTATGGTAAAACTGAGTAGTTCCCCAAACTCTTAAGATAGCTCTACAGAGTTTGGCTCCATCCAGATTGGCGCGACCCAGCATTACACCGCTGAGGTTAGCATAGCTGAGGTCGGCACCTTTGAAAACGGCATTTCCCAAGTCTGTGCGTTGGTCGGAAGTAGGGCGAAAGTCTGCTTCAAATAAAATCGCATTGCCAAGATTAGCTTCGCTTAAATTAGCTCCATTCAGACAAGCTTTAACTAATATTGCGGCTGACAAATCAGTTTTAATCATCTTGGCTCCGCTCAAATCTGCTTCCCGCAGCTGAGCTAGCTGGAAGTTTGCTTCGCTTAAGTCCGCTCCCCAAAGAATGCTTTCACTGAGATTAGCTCGGCTGAGGTTAGCTTTACTTAAATTAGAGCGTCCTAACCTTACTTCGCGCAAGTCAGATTGACTCAAGTTTGCGCCAGTAAAATTAACTTTGAGTAAATCTGCGCCGCGCAAAGAAACGGCAGACAAGTCTATGTGGGGAAATTCCCGTTCTGCGGCTGCATATTTTTGCAAAAATTCCTCAGCATTCATATTTTTTTTATGTTTGTGATTTGTATCAGTTGAAAACGGGAATAGGAGCGATCGCACAGGCAGGCTGAGTTAATTCTGCCATGACTTCGGTAACTGACATAATTCGCTTTGCTCGTCCCGCGTTGGCGCTAGAAAAGATGAGGCCGTTTTCAACATCGCCTCTCGCAGCGCGATCGAGTGCTTGGATAATGCAGTAAGTTTCTTGGCGATCGCGACACAGACAGCTTTGCAAGCAGTTAGCAATGCACCGCCGTTCTATATTTGGAGATTGGGCGATCGCATCAGAGGCAAACTTGTTGCGAATAGCGCGTCCCGGTACTCCCAAAGGACTGGGTACGATCGCCACGTCGTCTGGATTGGCATTGAGATGGAATTCTTTATAACGAATATCGGCATCGCATTCGTGGGTGGTGATGAAGCGAGTTCCGATCTGCACCCCGTTAGCGCCGAGTGCGAGCATAGCATCAATATCAGCTTTGTCCCAAATGCCGCCGGCGGCAATAATCGGAATAGCAGCGCCCAATTCTCTACGCAAGTAATCCGCCAATTCGGGAATTAGTTGTTCAATTTTATACGCGGGTTTTTCCACATCTTGAGATTTGCCTGCCAAGTGTCCGCCTATAGTTTTAGAACACTGAACTATAAAGGCATCGGGCAAGCGATCGTACTTACTTTCCCATGTTTGGCAGAGTGTCCTGGCCGCAGCAACTGTTGATACCGTCGGCACCAGTGCTGTATCTGGGTAGTTGGCCGTGTATTCCGGTAGATCCAGGGGCAATCCCGCCGCAGTAGTTATCAAATTAGCACCGTTCTCTACTGCTGTACGCACTAAGTTTGCGTAGTTCCGCACTGCCACCAGGACGTTGACCCCAATTACTCCGTGCGGACTGATAGTGCGAGCTTTCTGCAATTCATTGATGAGCGCTAAGCAATTGGCAAGAGAAAATTTTACTCTTTTGCGGTGCAAATCTGGCATGAAGTAGGGTGAGTTTAGCCCCAAGCCAACTGTGGCCACAATACCGATGCCACCTGCGTTGGCGACTGCTCCAGCTAGATTTGCCCCAGAAACTCGCACCGCCATCGCACCCTGAATGATGGGATAGCGGGCAATGTGTTTACCAATGTGAAGCGAGGGTAGTGTTTTCATAGGTTAGTAGCGTAATTTTGGCACGGCTATGCAGTGTATCAGGAAAGTTGTGATTTCCCAATCAATCCCGACTATTTAAGTCTGGATTGATTATTGGCAATGGTTTCAGCCTTTTATTTTTATATATAAGAATAAAAAATAAAGAAAAAAACGATCGCGCCTGGGCCAGATTAGTAGGTTGGGTTGAGGTACGAAACCCAACTCAGATCTTGCACCAGCGTCAGAAACCGGGTTTCTTGCCAATAGCTAAACTGGTAAGCCTAGATTTTTCGTGAAGAAACCCGGTTTCTCAAGTCTTATTGTGCAATATGTAACCCAAGGCAAAAGTTGGGTTTCGCTTCTCTCAACCCAACCTACAGAAAATCCTTATCTGGCGAAATGCCACTCCAGTAATTCAATCGGAGCCTGCTGAAGCGCTTCTGTCAGTTCCGAGTTACTATCAAATTTGACTTGCGTGAGATAGCACGCTTCTACGCGGACAGGGAACTCTTCATCTTCAAAAGGCCAAGGTGTGACAGTGACATTGCTATCCCTACGCTGCATAACATCATAGCGTTCGCCGTCTGGCCCTTTGGCGATTTCTAAGGCACGTTCGCCTGCGGGCAATTCCCGTTTGCACAAGATCAGAGAGAGGCGATCGCACAACTGCATAAAAGCATAAGCGCGATCGGCTTCTTCTTTGGCAATCTTCAATTCGTGTTGCCATTTTGCTTGATGCTCTTTTTGTTCGTCCAGAAAACTATCTAATTCTTGTGATTCTCCCCGTTTACCTTCAGTCAAAAAACTGATGTGCATCGAAATCAGCATTGCTACCCATCGTCCCCGATAGCGAGCATTAGTGGCTAATTGCCTCAGCTTTTCAATGTCAGTTTTATTAACGAGCGTAAAGTCCAAGGGAGTACCCACTTCAGTGAGATGGTTTCCTTCCCATTCCCGTTCCAAGTCGTCGTGATGGGAAATCGCTGCGATCGTTTCAATCCAGCGCAGTGGGCGATCTTTTTCGCGCCACTGTCCCGCCAACTCCGCCGCCAGCAAAGCATGGGCGCGATGGTAAATCACTTCCCAACCATTCTCGTGTTGGTTAACAATCACAAACTTTTTTCCTTATTATTATCACTTTGACGTATTTATTACCATCGCGAAAATATAGCTGATATGTCTTCTATCGTTGGAGAGAGGCTAAGGTAAGAAGCGAGTGCGATCGGGCATAATTTTGCTGCCATACTTTGCCGGAACACTCAAGCATTTTACTCAGTCAATACAACTGCAAATCCTAAAATAATCTCTTGCCGAGCCTGGGTATACCGAGATTATATTGGAAACAGAGTGAAATTTTTTGATACTGAAAATACAGAGGCGGTAATGAAATCTTTTTACTTAGTATCGTTAGGGCTGGCAGCAAGCCTTACTGCCGTTATGTCCGCTGAAGTTTGGGCTGATGTATGGCGCACAACTCAGCGGATGGCTGGTTTTTCCACAGATAGTCTTTCATATATTTATTTAGAAAGTTCTAGAGATACGGGAGCGGGTATACCTAAAGCCGAAATGCAAATCGTAAATGTGCCTTCTAACTCCTGCGTTCCCAATGGCTGCATAGAAACTCAGTACGGTGAGTCTCAATCAGGAAAAACTACTAAAATGGCAGAGGATGACTTGCTTGCCAGGACTGGGAATTTACGGCGGAGGTTGAAGTTGGTTTCTCCTCATCTAGGTACAAAACTGAATATTATTTCCCGCTCTAATTCGCCGGATGGCAGCGAAACTGTTGTTGCCAGGTTAAACAACGGAAAAACTTTACAAATTCGGCTCGAACAAAAGCAAATTAAATCCACTTCGCAAGGTGGCACTGCCGAAAGGGATAAAGCCTCAATGAGTTTATTAATAACTTATAACAATCGGCAAAGGCGAATAGGTTCCCTTAACAATTACCGCGATTGGGTAATTTCTTATTCATTGCGAGAAGTCCGTTTGTCTCCTAACGGACGGAATGCGATCGTACTGCTGGATAAAACAGAACCGACTTTTGAGGGTGTATTGCAAACTACGCTCGTACAAGGTTTTCCTCTTTGAACTAATATTTATGGACACTCAGTTAGAATCATACGATTTAGTATTACAAGATGCTTGGCTAATCGATCCAAGCCAAGGGCTCAACGGTCATTTTGATATCGCTGTCAGTAACGGTAAAATTGCCGCCATTGCTGAGCGACTACCTGCCCACAAAGCTGAGCGGACAGTTAATGTTAAAAATCTGATTACCTGTCCGGGCTTTATAGACTTACATACTCATGTTTACGAGGGTATAACTAATTTTGGTTTGAATGCCGACGATGCTGGTATAAATTCAGGCGTCACTACAATTGTGGATCAAGGTAGTTGCGGTTCTTTTAACTTTGCAGGTTTTAAATCAAATGTTGTAGATAAGGCACAGACCGATGTACGTAGCTTTGTTTTAGTTAACCAAGGGGCAGAGCAAAAGTTCGGGAATGCGGGAGTTTATATTCAAAACCCCGCACTGGTAGATATAGAAACCCTTTTCCAACTAGCTGAAAAACATCCTCATATTGTGCGCGGTTTTAAACTGCATGGGGAATCCGGATCTATATCTCGATGGGGAATGGGCGTCCTTAAATTAGCCCGCGAGTTAGGGGATGAAACTAATTTACCTCTATATGTTCATACAGGAGAATTATTTCATGTTGATGAAGATTTTAGACCAAATCCAGAACACGTAATAGAAAAATTGCTTTCTTATATGAAAGCGGGCGACTTATTAGCTCACTGCTACAGTTGCAAACCAGATGGAGTGATGGGAAGGCATAATAAAGTGCCAGATTGCGTTCGGGAAGCAATGCAACGGGGGGTGCTTTTGGATTTGGGACATGGACTGAATTTTAGTTTGGCAATAGCCGATCGTATGATGAGTCAAGGAGTATTTCCCGATATTATTAGTAGTGATGTTCACGGAGATTTTGATACTCCTTATAATGATGCTGTGCTTGATTACAGTTTGTGCGGTGCCATCTCTAAACTGATGGCTTTAGGGTTAGAATTGGAGAGAGCGATCGCATCCGTCACAATCAACCCCGCCCGCGTCCTCAAAGCAGAACATGAGATTGGCACATTACGAATTGGTGCGATTGCCAATATCTCCATACTCGAATTAGTAGAAGGTGATTGGTTATTTGGCGATCGTTTAGGCAAGCAGTTGCTAGCAAAGCAAAGATTGCTGCCAGTTTGGGTTGTTCGTGCGGGAGAGCTTATTAAACCAAATCGTCGTTTGCTTCGGGATTTAAATTAACAGGAGTAGGGTGGGCATTGCCCACCTACACGACATCCTGTTGTTAACGGAAAAGGAAATTGCTGCTACTAACAGCACTTATTTGAATCCCTTGTATTAGAGCCACATCTTTGCCAGCAATACTAATCAGCACATCAGCACCATTTTGGCTGAGGGTAAGAGATCCAAAACTCGTTGCCCCCGGTACGCTGGATAAACTGATAGCATCAGTACCAGCTTTAAAATCGGCGATGATATTAACAGCAACGGGAAGTGCAGTATTTGCGATGCGAAATTCATCTATGCCATCACCACCAAAAAGGATATTGTTGCCATTACCAGCAAACAAAACATCGTTGCCATTATCGCCATACAACGTGCTATTAGTACCTCCGAAAAGAATGTCATCATCCTGACCGCCCCGCATCGTGCAATTAGCTGCGCCGGTGATATTATCTTTACCTTTGTTACCATTAACGATATTGCTAGCGCCAGCAACTATAACATCGTTGCCATTATCACCATAGATGATATCTTTGGTACCACCAGTCAAGTAGTCATCACCTTGACCGCCACGCAGCGTGTTGTTACCAGAACTACCAGCACCGCTAATCGAATCGTTACCTTTGTTGCCGTTAATCTCTTGATTGCCTTTGGCAGAAAGCACATCTGGCCCCATCCAAACAGCCCGGATCAGCTGACCGCCCTCGACGTAGTTGCCTTTCATAGTCGATCGATCTGTAATAGTGTGGGCCTGAACATTAAACATATAATTGTTTCTGCCAGACCCAATTTCGATAATCCCAGAAGTTTCCCATTCACCAGCTTTACTGGTGTTATTAAACTGAGAACCTGCGGCACTTTCGTTTAGTTCGGCAACTAAAGTAACTTTGTCAGTAGCGATATCGTAAGACCAAATGCCAGCATCCCGCGCCCTGGCAGACATCGCATCACCACCAAAGGAAGTTTCATCCTCACAAATCATAACTTTACCGTTGGTGGTGACGACAATATTGTCATAACTAACACCTGTATCCAAACTGCCGGTCATCACAAGTTCAAAGTTAGAAATTTTCCCAGCCGGATCGTTAGGATTGAGGCTAAAACGATATAGCTTGCCATAAGGATTTTCAGCTTCAGCAGGAGTATTTGCTTTTCCGCCAGCAGCTTTGTCGGTAGTACCTGTCGTCACGAAATAAAAAGTGCCCGGATTGTTGGGATCTTCGGCGAAATCTTCCAAACGGCGAAAGTTAGTTGTGCGTCCGCTAGTATTAACCCAGTTGTGCAGAACTGTGCCAGTTGGATCGAGAGCTACATCCTTGGGAATTAACGTCCATGTGGCTCCTAGTTTGACACCTTCAGCCATGATTTCGGCGTCTAATCCATCGACTTTTAAGGCATATAATTGCCCATCTTTGAAGCCGTTGGGATCTTGTGGAGTTTGCTGACCGACGAACATATAAAGTTCGCCGTCGGTGAAATCTTCTGTGCTAAATAACACCGTTTTATCGGAATTAGTAGCGCGATATTGGGAAGCAGCAACTACGTTTTCTTTAGCGTAGCGACCCAAACCGTCGATCGCTAATGCTACGCCGTCTGGAGATATTGCCCATCCCCGACTGGGAGACTCACCAGTTGTTGTATTACTCGTAGTTTCTTCTGGTGCAAAATAGATGGGGACTTCTTGACCGTTCGCATCAACAAACCCGTACTGAGCTAAATAAGCGGAACAAAAGCGGGTGAAACTCAAATTTTGACCTGTAGTGGCGTTTACGTAAGTGCCAGTTGAGGTGTTTAAGACGTATTGGCCAGTAGTATCTACTGCCTTCTCGATCAGGTTTTTACCGCCGATGATGTTCCAGTTTTTATCGAATACAAACAAGGATACTCTAGCTCCTTGAATTTTCCCAGATACAGTCGAAGAAATATCGGAAAAAAGGGGATTACCTTTACTATCAAGTGAGGCGATTTCGTGGTTTAAGAAGAGGTAATTGTAGTCTTTGGTTTCAAATACTCCCATACCATCTGGAATTCCAGTCATGGCGAAGGTTTTACCTGCTGCGACTCGAAAATTTCCCACCGTTCCCTCAATCATGGGAACTTCATCTCCTACGGTCAGCACAGGGATAAATTCGTAACCTGGGTTCCCAGTCACATTATTGACGTAAGGGGTAGAAGCCATTATAAACCCTTCCTTTCTTTTAAGAAGTAATTTTGCACCACAGTTCGAGACCGCAAAAAATTATCATTATTTGCGATCCGCACCAATAACTATGTCTCTAAAAAGTTAAGGACTAACTAGCAAAATGTTATGGATAAATTAAAGAAAAGATATAGTTTGATTAAGCTAAAAAGTTTTAAATATAATTGTATATTTTGTTTCAAAGTATTATCATAAGTATGAAAATTTTTATATTTATTAACACGTCAATATCTGCATTATAACAATCTAAATTAGTCAATAAAAAAATCCTATCTCGCCTCAGCAACGATCGTGCGCTGGTGAGGACTGTTGCGAGTAATACTTTTACTAAAGCTTGTTCGATATAGCTTTCTCGTTGTTTTTGATAATAAAAATTTATTTAATAATTCCCTGTCCTTTGAGCAATAAAATCAAAATGATTGTGTTAATCCAATACAAAACCGTGAGGAGAATTGGCCAATCAGTTAATAAAATTTCTTCCGGTCGTTCGCTTTCAACTCCAAATTCGTTGCCAATTTTGTTTCTGCGTGCAATTTCTTGGGGGTCGCTGAGGAATTGATAGCGAAATATACCGTATAAAACAAAAGGTAATGTTAGCATCATCCAGGGAGTTGTCGCGCCTTTGACTTGCGGGCCAGAACTCCAAATGGCGTAGCTAAATACAGTTCCCGTAGTGACAACGCTCTCCATACGAGTTAATAAACCCAATGAATAATGCTTGAGAACAGCACGAGTTTTGCCGCCATTAAATTGTGTTAGCCGCAGTTCTGCTTTGCGTTTTTCCACACCTAAAAATAGAGCCAGCATCGCAGTACAAAGCAAGAACCAGGAGGAGAGGGATATACCAGTTGCTGCTGCACCTGCGTATGCTCTGAGGACAAAACCAGTAGCGATCGCAATAATATCCAAAATTACGATCTGCTTCAGCCGTAAATTATAAGCTATTTGCAATAAAGCGTAGCCAAGTATAGTGATTCCCAACCAAGGCGATCGCAGCCAACCGACAATTAGAGCTAAACTTAATAAAGTTATCGCCATACCAATAGCGAAGCGAATACTTATCGATCCTGCTGCGATCGGTCGTTGGCGCTTAATCGGATGACGACGATCGGCTTCTATATCCGCAATATCATTGAGCAAGTAGAAACAACTGGAAGTGCAGCACAATAGCACAAATGCTAGCGCACTTCCTAATATTGATTCGACATTTATGCTGAAAGCGAATAAAGGTGCAGCAAAAACAATCAAATTTTTTGTCCACTGGCGGGGTCTTAAAGCTGCTAGATGAGGAAATCTCATCTTGTTGGCTTTCAGCTTAGGCGCGGTTCCATTTAAATGCGAGGTGTTGCGGAAATCTATAACCTTCCCATCCTTTTGCGATAAAAATTTCTTGGCTAACTTTCGTAGGTTGGGTTGAGCGATAGCGAAACCCAACCGACAATTGCCATCAAAGTATACAGTATTGAGGGTAATTGGGAATATTGATTCCTGATTGTTCGCTCTTCAATACTCAATCCCCAGTTTGTCTGCGGTTAATTTTAATTTAGATAGAATCTAAATCGATCGAGCGCGAACCTCCCCGCTCTAACTGAACTAAAAGTTTACCCAGTTGCGACCACACCAGTAAAGCGATTAGGACTGTCAAAGATACAGCAATCACATAGGAAAGGGAAGCCGGAAAGCCAAAAATTTCCAGACCGGACGCCAGAAAAATACAAATTCCCACACAAATTCCCAAAAAAGGAAGTTGTAATTGTACTCCTTGTAAGTAGACTAGGGTTCGCGTCGATCTAGTTCTAAACCATTCCTGCGCCAATTGTTTGAGTGTCGCCTCAAACGCTAAGCCTGATGTTACCCCAACCAGCAACCCAGCCAGGAGGAAAAAATAAGGGGGCTCTGGAAACATGGATACTAACAACTCCTTTGCAATGACAGCCTGATGGTTAATCATACCAGTTTCCAGAGCTGAGGGGCGATCGGGGAAGTCAAAAGTCAAAAGTCAAAAGTCAAAAGTCAAAACGGATAAGGAGAAGGAGAAGGGAGGATGAAAGCAGGAAAAATATTAATTCTTCCACTCCCCCTCTGTCCCGTTCTCCCGCTTTTCTACTCCTTTGCCCTCCCTTTTACTCTTCTTTTTGACTTTTGACTTTTGACTTTTTCTAGTCCCTCTCTTCATTTCCTGTCGGAGAAAGCTGTCAGAGATCCAACAGATGGTAAGATTGCGGCTGCTCCCTCAGTGGATAATTCGGCTAAAGCTCCCAAAGCAGCATTAAATAGTTGTGCTGGTTTGATATCATCTTTAATCAAGTTCCACAGGCGTTGGACTTCTTCGGTATGCAAGCGATCGTCTTCTGTCAAAGCTAGCACCAGCTGGCGGCGCAGAAACTTGCCTTCATCGGAAAGCAAGTATTGCAAACCCATTTGTGCAGTCGGTAATATGTCGAAGCTGTTGTCAGAACGAGCGATCGCAATCAGATTTTCCAATCTTTGCCACTGGAACTTACCATTTTTGAACAACACATCGATCAAACGCCGCCGCAGTTGGGGTGTTTCCCCTGTCAGCAGACGCCGCGCTACATAAGGATAAGCCACTTCCACAATCTTAAAATTGGGATTCATGCTAAGCGCCAATCCTTCCTGCGTTACCAAAGAACGAATGATCAGCGCAAACTTAGCGGGAACGCGGAAGGGATAATCGTACATCAACTCCGAGAAGCGATCGGTAATCGTCTTAAAGTTGAAATCGCGCACATTTTTGCCGATCGCTTCGCCCAGCACTGCTTCTAGGGCGGGTACGATCGGGCGAATGTCGGTTTCCCGTGTCAAAAAGCCGAGTTTGACAAAATCTGCTGCTAAATCTTCGTAATCTTTATTGATCAGATGAACAACCGCATCTACCAAAGTTTCTTTGGTAGTTTGCTCTAACTGATCCATCATCCCAAAATCAATGTAAGCCATTCTACCGCCCGATACCCACTTGCTGGGTTGCTTTTCCCCATCTACCGGACACTGGGGCGGTAAGCCAAACAAATTGCCTGGGTGCGGGTCAGCATGGAAAAATCCGTGTTCCAGAAGTTGCTGTAACCCTGTGGTTACGCCAATGCGGATCAGGGCTTCGGTCTCAAGCCCCGCTTTCTGAATCTGTTCCGTATCCGTCAGCTTAATACCGTGAATCCATTCTAGGGTGAGGACGCGCTGGGAACTGTAGCGCCAGTAAATTGCCGGCACTTTTACTTCTGGGTCGTCGCGGAAATTGGTGGCGAATTTTTCCGCGTTGCGTCCCTCGTTGAGGTAGTCAATTTCCTCAAATAACTTGATGCCGAATTCATCTACAATCAGCGTCAAGTCATGTCCCAAATTCAGAGGCAGCCAGGGAGCCATCCAAGTTGCTGCCCATCTGATTAAATATAAGTCTAGTGTTAGTGTGGGCAGTAAGTTGGGTCGCTGCACTTTTACGGCGACTTCTTCGCCGGTGTGAAGTCTCGCCCGATAAACTTGTCCCAGACTGGCGGCGGCTACTGGCTGGGGAGAAATTTGGCTATATAGTTCCTCTACAGATCTGTCTAATTCCGTTTCGATGATGCGGAAGGCCATCGCGCTGTCAAATGGCGGCAATTGGTCTTGTAATTTGACCAATTCGTCTAAGAAGTCTTTGCGTATCAAATCCGGTCTAGTGGACAGGGCTTGACCTACTTTAATATATGTGGGGCCGAGATGAGTAAGTATTTCCCGCAGTTGGGCAGCTCGTTTGAATTTGTTCTGCTCAGCTCGATTTAGCCATTCATCCCACTGCCAACCGATCAGAAATCCAGCAAAAAACCATATTACTGTCAAGGTGCGCCAGATGGCGACGCACGGACGTTTGCTGTAGTAGCGAGCGATCGCGTTGGGATCGTACCCTCTTAACCGAGCGAGTGGATGCTGACTCACGCTTTATTTTTGCCTCTCAACTTCTGATTTTGTTTACAGAGGTCAGCTAACGCTTTACAGTTTATGAACCAAAGACTGCCTTTTCACTTAAAAATTGCCCTTATCGGGTTTCAGCCAGTTATTCAGCAATCTAGTTCAACTGGGCTGACCGCTTGTCTTTAACTTTTCTTCAAGTATAATATACAAAACTACAAAATTATCATAGTAAAGTTCAGCAAACTTTAACTTTGGTATATTTAACGACATTTTTATGAGATGGAAAAACCCGGTTTTTCTGAAAAACTGGCGTTCTTGCCGTTGACAATTTTTAATTGGATTGATTTGCTGGACTACCATCACCCCAGTTCAGCAAAATGGCTTGACAAAATAGTAATTATATGTATTTTTAGGGCGCAGTCAGAGACCACAGTTCATTGCTGATTGTGGGTGAGTGTTGCTTAGGTGGCGATCGCTTGTTAAAGTTGAGCTATTTGGTCTTCTAGAGCAAGCATCTACCATAAGTATGATTTTGTGAACCATGTATTAACTCAAAAGTATAATATTGACATCTGCCTTAAGGTAGAAAATTTATGATTTTGTTAAGGAAGCGATCGAGGAGCTAAGTTACACCCCTTACCGATGCGGATTTCAGGATGAGCGATCGCTTATCTGGAACGAAAGTTATGTTAGTCTTTGAGACAAATATTTACCCTTAAAAGCTGATGACGCTGCCTAAAAACTTTCGTTTGACTGCTGCGCTATCTATAGTCGGGTTAGCATTGATTAGTGGATGTTCCTCCACGGAGTCACCACAAGCTACATCTAGATCGAACTTGACTCAGAGTGATGCGATCGAGTCATCATCCACTACAACCGAAACTGTAACAAAAGTGGAAGCGCCAGTAAGTAATTTTGCTGTTTCTCTTGTCCCGCCAGATACTCCAGATCCAGTTGTTAACGCTGCGATTCTGCAATATGTAAAAACTCTAGCTGCCAAAGGATTTGCCAAAGAAACCCAACAAGGAGTATGGATGCAATCTGGGAATAGCCTTTTGGCAAATTATCGCGGTACAATTCCCCTCCCAGCTGCTTCCGTCACAAAAGTGGCAACAACTCTAGTGGCGCTGCAAACTCTTGGCCCGGATCGCCAATATGTAACTCTAATTGGCGGAACTGGGCCGATTAAAGATGGAGTTTTGCAAGGCGACTTAGTAGTTCGGGGAGATGGAGACCCTCTGTTTGTTTGGGAAGAAGCTATTAACTTGGGCAATACTTTAAACCAAATCGGCATTAATAAAGTAACTGGCAATTTAATCATTGTGGGTAAGTTTTACATGAACTTTAAAACTGACCCGCATATTGCAGGTACGCTACTAAAACAGGGGATAAATAATAAAATTTGGTCGGAAACAACTAAAAAACAATATTTTAGTATGTCCCCAGGCACACCTAAACCCCTAGTAGAAATAGAGGGTTCGGTAAAGGTAATGTCTTCCGCCCCCAGTAACCTACAACCTTTAGTACGTCATTATTCTTTTCCACTCGCCGAACTTCTCAAAAGAATGAATCGGTATAGCAACAACCACATGGCTGAGATGATAGCCAGTTCTGTGGGAGGTGCAAAAGTAGTCGCACAAAAAGCTGCGGAAGCAGCTGGTGTTCCCCAAGCAGAAATTCAACTGGTAAATGGTTCTGGATTAAGTCCGGAAAATCGCATTTCACCTCGCGCTGCTTGTGCGATGTTCTTGGAGATAGAACGCTATCTTGCATCTCATAATATGACGATCGGCGATGTTTTTGCCATTGTTGGTAGAGATGAAGGAACCTTGGATAAACGCAATTTGCCCCCGTTAATAGTGGTGAAATCGGGTACTTTGAATAGCGTCAGTTCCTTAGCAGGTGCTTTCCCGACAGAAAAGCAAGGTTCTGTCTGGTTTGCGATTATGAATGTGGGAGAAAATACGGATGAATTCCGCATTCAACAAGAAACCTTACTAAAAAGTTTTTTGCAGGAATGGGGAGAAGTTTCGTCATTACCAGCAGAGTTTACGCCTAATCCCGAACTGCAAACTAGAACTTCGCGAAGCGAAATTGTGAGGTAGCTAGGGGTTAGGGGTTAGGGGTTAGGGGTTAGGGCGTCGGGAGGAGGGAGAGAGAAGAGGAGGAATTTTTGAATGATTGACTTTCCCTAATCCCTAAGCCCTGTTTGATTTTGGACTTTTGACTTAGCGAGGATCTTTTGGTCGAGCTACCATAATGCCGATCGCATTCTTAATATTGCCGACATAATACTGTAAATCGCGGGAAACTCTCACCGTTCCGTTGGGTGAAGCGTGAATAATACCCATAGTGCCGTTTGCGTTTCGATAAACTAAGCCAGTGTGGGTTACGTCCAAACCTGGAATGCTAGTAGCTACCGCTACAATATCACCCGGTTGCAATTGTGGGTAAACTCGGCGAATACTGGAAATCGGAATGTAATTCATGCTTAAGTCAGCGAGTTTGTTTTCCGCTTGAACAAAGCACTGATAATTGAGGTCGTCTAGCGCCATTGGTGCATAATTAGCTCGATTGGTACTGATATAATTCAGCTTCTTATTCAGGCGAATCCCACCCATACGCGAAGCGATTTCTGTCACATTATCCCGTTTTTGGTTATCGGAAATCCATTCGGAAAAATAGTGCAATCGGCTGCAATATCCGTGCAATTCACCATCCCGGTAACGCAAATTTATCAGATTATCGGTAAAACTTTGATAGGTATAATCTTTTACCGCTACGCCGCGAGCGATCGCCAGTACCGTTTCTACAAACAGCACGCAGTCAAACTTGTCTAAAGTTACCACCAGTGTCTCTATGTTCGAGCGGTCTAATAAGTTTGCTTTATAGGGTGCGCCGAGAAATTGATTGCCGATCGCCTGCATAATTTCTCCCATTGGGCGATCGGACAATTTCTGCTGCCGTGCGTACTCCATCACCCGCCGGAAACGCGCTCCATCTTGCGTTTGAGGGACTTCTTCTCTTCGTGCGGGCGGGGCGTTTTGGCTGTTAGGGCGATCGGCTACAGTAGAATGGGAGTTAATTTTCCGATATTCAACTGGTCGATCGACAGCTTGCAGAGGCGGTAACGCAGTTCGCAAAGCAACTAATGCGCCAGCACCGCCACCAGCTATGACAGATCCGAATACAGCCAACCCGAAGATTTTTCTCATCGCCAAGGTCAATAAAAAGCAGAGATTGTTAACGCTATAGTGTAGCAGATGTAACACATTTTTTAGCGCAGCCAAGTATAATTCTATCTATACAAATAAATTAATTTATGATTAACTTTGTATAAAATAAAAGATAAGATGCGTATTTTTGCGGCAATTTTTCTGCGCCGAATGTAAGTAAGCTAGAGACGCGCCAGAAAATATTTTTATCTCGCGATTGTTAAGCTAAGTTAAACAAATATGCCTGCAACAATTGCCTTGATTGCCCACGATGCCAAGAAGAACGATATTGTCAACTTCGCACTGACTTATTCACCCCTGCTCAAGCGTTACAAGCTGATTGCGACCGCAAACACAGGAGAGCGCATCCAAGCAGCAACTGGCTTGCCGATCGAACGGATGCTATCCGGGCCTATGGGTGGAGTAGCTCAGATTGCAGCGGAAGTGGCGGCGGGTAACGTCGTTGGCGTAATTTGTCTGAGCGATCCGCAGGAGACGCGATTTTACCAACCAGATGTTGAAACGCTGATCCGGATATGCAACGTCCACAACGTAATTCTGGCAACTAATATCGCCACCGCAGAAGCGATCGCCACCCGGTTGGCAAAGACACTCGTCGCTCATCTGATTTTCAATCCGGTTTCCGGTCGCGGCAATCCAGAGCAAGATTTGTCTTTAATTCGGAAACTGCTAGAACCTTACCTGCACTTGGAAGTTCACCAAACCACACCAGAGATCGAACCGGAGGAATTAGTACAACAGGCTCTGGCCCAAGGAGCCGATATCGTCATCGCTTCTGGAGGCGATGGCACGGTCTCAGCAGTAGCGGGAGCATTAATTGACACCAATATTCCTCTCGGTATCATTCCCAGAGGAACAGCCAATGCCTTTGCAGTTGCCTTGGGAATTCCTCGGTTAATGCCGATTAGAAATGCCTGTCAATTAATTTTGGCCGGACAAACCCGCAATGTAGATGTTGCGCGTTGCAATGGCTACCCGATGATCTTGTTAGCCGGTGTGGGATACGAAGCGGAAACCGTAGAAAGAGCCAGCCGGGAACTGAAAGCGCAATGGGGCCCGATGGCATACTTAATGGCGGGGTGGCAACTGCTGGAAGAATCGAATTTGTTCGATACGGAAATTGAGGCAGAAGGGAATGTTTATCAGTTTCAAGCCGCTGCGATTACAGTAGCCAATGCTGCACCCCCTACCTCCGTGTTAGCGCAGGGAGCGGGAGAAGTGATTTTTGATGATGGATTGTTGGATGTAACTATTGCTACAGCGGAAAACAGAGCGCAGGCAGTCACAACTATGTTAAGAATGTTGGGAGGAGCGATCGTCAAAACCGATCTCGAACATCAGAATGTGATTCACAGTCGCGCCAAGCAAATCAAAATCACCACAAATCCCCCCCAAAAAGTAGTAGTAGATGGGGAAATTATCGGCACGACTCCCATTGAAGTTGAGTGTATCCCCGGTGGTTTAACAGTTTTAGCGCCCAACGTTGGTCGATCGATCAATACTTAACATACTCAGCCACAGTCTACATCTGCGTTAATCTGCGTTAATCTGCTTCCATCTGCGGTAAAAAACATTTCAAATCGTAGCCGATAGCATCGGTAGTACATGAGGGTTATCTCTGGAAACCATTAGTTAAAATTTAACCGCAGATGAAGAAGGATGAACGCAGATGAACGCAGATAATCTTGCAAATTTTTGGTTCTACAGTAGGGTGCGTTAGCGTCAGCGTAACGCACCTTACATTTAGTAACCTAATAACTAACTAGATTTCGATCTAGCCTCCAAATTCTCCAAACGACTCATCAGTTCCTGATTTGTTTTTTTCAACTGATCGAGTTCTTCTCGCAGTTGTTTGACCGATCGATCGGTCCCCGCACTTTGCTGCACTTTTTGTACCGCTTCTTCCGCAATGCGACGCACGCGCCCATCGGGTGTACCATCAACTAAAGAATTTAAAATGGGGATAGCTTTGGCTGTCTCCATTTGTCCGAGCGCTGTAACAACTGCTACTTGAGTTAAGAAGAACGTTTCTCTGGATAACTCTTGTAATTGTTCCAGAATCCAATCCACGTTGTTTGGCGTTTGACCCGTAGAAATCGCTCCCAAAGCGCGAATTGCTGCCAAGCGCAAAGCTTGCGGGATACCGGGGCGAGTGTATTCCAAAATCAAATCCAGTGCTACTGGTGATGTTTTTAACTGGCTCAAACCTGCGATCGCACCAATACGCACCACCTCGTTCCAGCCAGCTTTTTGCCGCAGGATATTGCTAAGCAAACCGACAACTTCATCTTCTTTATCTTTTAGAATTGGTGAAGCTACCATTCCCGCAATTGTGCGGGCAGATGTCGATTCTACATAATAACTGGCGTCGCCTTTTTCTACCAAATTCTTCACAGCATCGTAGCTTTCTGGCGTTTTGATTTTAGCCAAAGCTTCCACCACAGCGCGGCGCACCAAAGGATTTTCATCCTGCAAACCTTTTACTAAAGCTTCGCCTGCTTGGTCGAGTTTAACTTCAGCTAATTGTTTGGTAACTTCTGCCCGCACACCCCAACAACTATCTTTTTCAAGTGCGAGTGATAGCGCTTTTACTGCTTCCAATCCTCCCTTTTTCGCCAAAGCTTCAGCAGCGTAAATTCGGGAAATCGGATCGGGGTCGAATTGCAACTGCGCCTTCAGTTCCGCAACTGGGTACTCCAAAGCAACCGTTTTCAGATAGTGATTGCCAACATCAAAACTGACAAACTGCGGTTTCTCCTCCAACGGGAAGTAAAAGCTTTGTTCCCGTTCGTGTACCCGAACTGTAAAAGATTTAAATTCTTTGAATTTATCTGCTTGCGTATAGCCAAAAGCAATCGGAATTCTCAGGTCAAACAAATCATTGCCACTGCCGTTATTATCTGCTTTTGCTTGATTTTGAGTTATCGTTATCTTAGCCAGCTTGCTATCGCCATCCCAAGCATAGGCAACCTTATAATCAGGATGTCCGCCGCGATAAACGTACTGGTCGAATAAAAACAGCAAATTACGCCCGGTAGTTTTTTCAATCGCCCTCAGCAAATCCACAGTTTCGACAGTTTTGTGGGCGTTATCTCGCACAAAAGTATGAATTGCCCGGAAAAACAATTCATCTCCCAACTCGGTGCGAATCATATGATAAACGCAAGCACCTTTTTCATAAAGGTGTCGATCGTAAAGTTCGATCGCTTCCCGATACACATGAGTTACAATCGGACGGCGATAACGACTGCTATCTTCGATTAAATAGTTACGCGACTCATTCAAACGATAGTAAGCTGCGTCTTCCCAACCATACTCGTTTTCCGTCCACAACACCTCAGAATATGTCGCCATTCCCTCTTTTATCCAAGCATGAGACCAATGCTTGATCACGACCAAATCCCCAAACCATTGGTGGGCGAGTTCGTGGGCGACTAAACTTTCACTGATGCGATTATCTAAAGATGCTCTTTCGTCGATCAAACATCTATCTGTTAATAATGTTGTGGAAGTATTCTCCATCCCCCCAAAAATAAAATCATCTACGCAAACTTGTGCGTATTTGGGAAATGGATAAGGGTAGCCAAATTTTTCGCTGAAAAATTCGATCATGCGAGGCGTTTTGCCCATCGTGAGGCGGGCATCTTCTTCTCTTCCCTTGTCCACATAATAGGTAACTGGCACTATTCTTGTGGGACAGGCATCTTGCCTGTCATCCTCCCAGGTATCCTGAATTTCGGCAAAATCTCCTACTGCCAAAGTCATCAAATAAGTGGGATGAACTTCTTTCTGCGACCAGTGATAAATTTTGTCTTCGTCAGTTTCTTCTGTATTAATTAGTACGCCGTTGGAAATAGCTATTAACGGTTTGGGAACTCTGACGCGAATTTCCGAAGTTGCCAGTTGTCCTGGATAATCAAAGCAGGGAAACCAATAGCGGGAATCTTCATCTTCTCCCTGAGTCCAAACTTGCACCGGTTTGTTGGGATAATGTTTATCGGGGCCAATGAAGTAAATGCCGCGTTGGGGTTTTTCTACAGAATAAGCGATCGCAATCTCGATCTGCTTATTTACTTGCATCGGTGTGCTAAGTTTAACGTGCAGCTGTTCCGCATCGTATTCAAAATGCTGCGGCGAACCGTCAACTTGTACAGATTGGATATTCAAGTTTACCGCATCCAATGTCAAGCGATCGATCCCACTCCGCACAGGCGCTAATCTGATATTGCAAGTCCCTTTACAAATGCGGTTGGGAATATCTAGGGTCAAATCTAGGAAAATATGTTCTACCTGTCCCGGCCTATCTGGATTGTAGTGGGGACGCGCACCGGGTAACTCAAAAGATTTATGGCCATTATTTTCGGAATCAAAATAAAAGTGCAACTTCATATGGTATGGACTCTGCGAAACAGAAGAAGTATAGCTGGTATCGGTTAGCGAAATGCGATCGAGTACATTTTCCAGGTTAGCGTTTTTGGAGATTACCGTACCGACATCCAACCATCCGGCTGAATCCCACTCCCGTTTAGCTGTGCAGCTTGTCCCACTTATGGCGTTTTTCGTGGCTTGGCGGCGGTGGGGTCAGCATCTGCGACAGGTTCCGTGTACTCGCAAAAAATACCGATGCCGATTTTGAGAATGTAGAGAACGATGATAGTTGCGATCGCAGGATTTATCGGCAACGTAGTTAATTGTACCACCGAGATAATCAAAGCTGTCAGCAAAGCTGCATCTTCCGGCTTTTTAATATATTCGCTCAATTTGCCGCGAAAACCTTCATTTCCACAGAGTTTTGACGTATAACCTTTAGCGTTATTTCCCATAGAGATTTTTGAGAACCGAATGATTCCAATCCATTTACTTCAGACCATAATTTATCAAAAGCCTCATCAAGCTTGCCTTCATATTGTTTTAAAGTAGTCAAAGCTTCTTGGGCAAAGCTTTCATTTTGTAATAACTGCTGCTTTTCGTTGATTTCGCTGGTAGTTAGTTGAGGTTGTATTGGCATGATTTACTTTGCCATTGTTTATTTAAGGAGAATTTGTTAATTCCAGAATCAACTGCGCCGGAGTCAAAATTCGAGGAGTAGTAACTGGGAAATCTCCCAGATCGCGAGTAATTATAGCATCTAATTTATTCTCGACAGCAGTGCTGTATTAAATTGCATCTTCAAAATCCCTAAAATTCGCACTAAGAGCCATTGAAATTACAGATTCATCAACTGTAGCTACTCGACATACTGAAGCCAATTTGTTCAAGAAAGCTAGCGTCCAATCTTGACCTCTTTGTTTGCGAATGATATAATAAAGATCGCTAAAAGTTGATGCTGAAACATAGCCTTCTAATTGTCCTGCCTCAATCCATGAAAAAACGAGATCGCTATCATCATAAAAAGGCTGTCGTTCAAAGGCGATGTCCACTATTACATTGGTATCTAGTAGCACTTTCAAAGGTTATGTTTCTCCTTTAAATATTCCCATTTAGCTTGTTCTGGATCGAAGTCGGGAGGGACAGGCGGAGCATTTTCCAACAAGTCTCTGAATGCCTTAGTTCTGTATTCTACTTTCTTTTTGGGTATTTCAGGTTGTGCTTCATTTTTTGGCTCTGTATCATTATTAACCGTTTCAATTGCCTGCCAAACCACTACCTCCACATCTCCTGGTGGCATTTTAACAGATTCCGTAATGACTAAGTTACCTGCGTCATCGACTTTGCCCTTAAGTTTGTATGCTTGCATAGTATTTTCCTGTGAATTTGCTTGCGATCGTAGCATAACAATTACAAATTATTACAAATTATACTTCTCCTTCAAATATTCCCATTTAGCTTGTTCTGGATCGAAGCCTGGCGAAACAGGCGGAGCATTTTCCAGTAACCCTACAACTGGAGTTTGAACCCCTGGCGGGTAATGGAACTGGTGCAAGCTGTGATAGCTGGGGAATATCTGAGTATAAATACTTATGGCTTGCTAGAGAAACTGCTAATACCTTAGATATAGATTCGGTCATCAGTTATTTTTAAATCACTGATGACTAATGACTAATAACAATTTCATCAAATCTCAGGATAATAAAATGTCTGAAAAAAAACCAAGTATTCTCAATCCTCTTATTATCGGGGCTGCGGTTATCCTAGCGGGTGGCTTACTTGCTTACCTTTACTTGAAAGGTGCTTTTAGCGATGCCACAAGTCCTTTGGCTAGTGCGAAAGTTGTGCCAGATGACGCATTGATGACTGGTACGATTTCCACAGACCCTAATGCTTGGTCGCAATTGCAACAGTTTGGCACTCCGGAAGCTCAAGCTGCGCTTAGCAAAGGACTAAATGATTTTAACAAGCAGATGACGGCGGAGTCGAAAATTGATTATGCTAAAGATATTCAGCCTTGGCTTGGTAGTGTGATGTTTGCTGTTTTGCCATCAGATACAAACCAACAAAATCAACAAAATTTACTGATGGTTGTGGGAATAAAAGATAAAATTAGCGCCTGGAATTTTGCAAATAAAATCAAAGCGCAATTGAAAACACAAGAAAGCGATTACAACGGTGTCAAAATAGCGGAAACTGTGGGCAGTAGTAACAAAACATTTAGCGCTGTCCTGAATAGCCATTTGGTCTTGTCGCCACAAAGAAAATCTGTGGAAATGGCGATCGACACTTTTAAAGGGCAGCCTTCTTTCGCGAACAAAGAGAATGCTAGCCCCATGCTTGCCAAGGGAATGGATATCGAAAATAGTCTCGTCCAAATATATATACCTGAATACGGAAATGTCTTGCAAAAATTACTCGAAAACAATCCTAATTCACCCGCATTGCCGCCTGAATCTTTGGCACAGCTTAAGCAGGTAAAATCTTTGGTAATGGGTTTGGGTGTTGATAATTCTGGTTTGCGAATGAAAGCAGTAGGCAAAGTAGACCCCTCTTTAATTAAAGTAGAATACAAACCCGCACCGGGTAAAGTGGTAGCGCAATTTCCCCTAGAAACGATCGCCCTGATCAGCGGATACGGAATCAGTCGCGGTTGGCAGGCTGTAGTATCAGAATCAGCCAAAAATACGCAATTTCAACAACAAATTGACCAATACAGACAGCAAATCAAAACAAACTACAATATTGACCTAGATAAAGAAGTTTTTGGGTGGATGGATGGAGAGTTTGCTGTCGGAGCGATATCATCAAATCAAGGTGTTTTAGCTCCTATCGGTTTGGGTGGAGCATTCATATTTAAAACAAGCGATCGCGCAACTGCCGAAGCAACCCTTGCTAAAATAGATGCGATCGCTCAAACTAACTCTGTGACTGTAGGAGAAAGAAACATCCAAGGCAAAATAGTAAAAGAATGGCGGCTGGCTGACCAACAAGTTTGGTTGGGTTATGGTTGGTTAGACAACGAATCCTTATTTATCGCCCTCGGTGGCCCAATAATTGATGTTATGGCCATCAATAGTAACCCTCTCGATCGTAGCCCATATTTTCAGGCGATCGCAGGTTCTTTGCAGAAGCCAAACGCAGGCTACTTTTACATAGATATGGATAAAACCATGTCTTTATTAAATCGCTACTTAACTGCCGCACAAAATAATCCTATGCCACCCGAATCATACGCCATCCTCAATTCGATTCGCGGTATCGGTATCACAGCTACACAACCTGACGCATCCACCAGTCAAGTGGAAATGTTGCTAGCTTTGAAACCGAAAACAGGAAAATAGTTATCAGTATGTAGCGTGCCTCAGACACGATAATTTTGGAATCAAGATCCCCGACTTCTTCAAGAAGTCGGGGATCTGGGCTAATAACCAATGGCAATTGACAATGGACAACTAACCAATAACAATGAACTAATGACAAATGACAAATAACTAATCAAATGACTGCTACTGTAAACACCGATCCTGGATTAGCTTCTCGCTTAATAAATGGCGTGCTTTCTGTCAAGCCCCTAGCCGCCTTAGCCAAACACCAAGCTCGTCAAATGATGATGAAAAGAGCCGAGAAGATTGGCGTCGCTTGGCAAAAGGAAGTAGAGGAGTTACGTTCTCACGATTGGGAAAGTATGCTAGCGCAAGTACAAAATCCGCACGTAACTTACCCAGATTACTACTTACACTCTTTCCACGCTTATGATGAAGGAAATCTCGGTTGGGAACCTGCTTTAGAAGTAGAAGTTGCCGCTTACACAGTTCACTCTACTCTCTGGGGAAATGCCAGTGCTGATGGAGACGCTAAGTTACGTAAAAGCTATCACGATATCCTCAAAACTCAAATTCCCAACCAGCCACAAGAGATTTTGGATATCGCTTGTAGCGTCGGGATGAGTACCTTTGCCCTCCAAGATATCTATCCCCAAGCAAAGATGACAGGTCTAGATTTATCACCTTATTTTCTCGCAGTTGCAAAGTACAAATCCCAACAGCGTAACGCTCAAATTCGCTGGGTACACGCCGCCGCCGAATCAACCAATTTACCGACAGCTTCCTTTGATTTAGTCTCCATCTTTTTACTTTGTCACGAATTACCGCAAGAAGCAACGCGGCAGATTTTCCGGGAAGTACGGCGTTTGCTGCGTCCCAACGGTCATATTGGCATCATGGATATGAATCCTAAATCGGAAGTTTATGCCAAGATGCCACCTTACATTATGACGTTGCTGAAAAGTACCGAGCCTTGGTTTGATGAGTATTTTACTTTGGATATCGAACAAGCTTTAGTAGAAGCTGGTTTCGAGAGACCGACTATTACTCGCAACAGTCCTCGCCACCGCACGATCGTTGCCAAAGTGAGCTAGGATTTTTTTCATGTTAAATCAAATGTAGGGTGGGCACTGCTCACTCTACTCGTGTCAATTTAACCCACATTTTGCAGGTTAAAAGGGTGTTTCGGATTTATGGTGGAAAATGTTTGTTTAGATCTGCAATTTAAACTTATATTTGGTACTATTAAAATAAACTCTTTGTTTTATTGATAATCCGCTGCCAAAAGGTAATTTTCTTTGGTTCAACGGTTGATGTTTCAGTTGGTTTTGGTTCGTTGAGATAGCGGTAATATTCCCACAATCCTCGATAGGGCGCACCTGGTTTCATCGGTATGCCAGCCCAATGAAGATACTGTAATTTTTTCTCGCCATCATAGAGTACAATATCTTTTTGTTGGAAGTGTTTTGAACCAGCCCAACTACCTGGGCCACCCCCCGGAATTTTAACGAGGTTAAAGCGTTTGGGGATAGAATTTAGCACTATATAATTTAATATTGGTTGATCTGTGACTTGGCTAGAAAAGTCAAAATATTCTCGATGCTGAGAACATTCACGCAACAGTTCGTACATTCGCTCCAGCGTAATTGTGCCTTTTTTAGATGCCCAAAAGCCACTATTGAAGACATCGCTTAACTGTGCTTCCGTAAATATTTTTTCTTCTCTTACCAAGGGGGAAAAAATATCCTGCAAACCTCTACCTGCATGATGGTAATCGTTGCAAATAAAGCCGTATTCTGACAAGTAATCTAAAATCTTGGCTATTTTCTCAAAGACGATAATATCTGTATCGATATAGAGAAATTCATCTAATGGGCCAAACCAGGCTACTAACTTACGCATCTTATTGGGAAGTGCTAGAAAATCTCGCTCGAAAATTTCGGCAATTTTTTGCGTGAATTGGTTAAGAAAATCTAGGTCGGGAAAAATTTGCACATTATGCAATCGGTTGAGAGTTGCGGCTAAATTTTGATAATTATCATTAAAAGGGATTAAATAAACCGATATATCTGGGTCGTAGTAACGAATGCTATTCAAAAGCGCGATCGCATTCTCACTTACTTTTTCATTTGCTACAATGTAAATTCCGCGAGCCATAGGGATTTTAGTTTTTAGGTTGAGATCTGAATGGATGAATTATTACCGAGATAATCCCAGTTTGCGTAAAACTCGCGTTCCCAAACTGGGAGGTGGATTATAGGGTTTTGGTTTACCTGTGAATTGAGGGCGATTTTCCGGTTCGTGGAGATAGCGATAGTGCAAGAAAATATCCCGATAGGGACAATCAAGATTTTCACCATCGCAAATCCGATTGAACAGTTTAGTCGAGACGCCAATATAATGAAGATAGGTCAGTTGATTGCCGCGATCGTACAAAACATTATCTCGTAACTCGAAATGGCCGGAAGTTACAGAGCAACCAGTTGACTTATTTTTAGGTAATTCTAGCGCTAAATTATAAACTGGTATATGAGAGCGCATGATCATATAGTTTAAAACTGACTGATTTGGCGCAGACATATACAAAATTTCTGCTTCTCCTGCTTCTAGGCTAGATACCACTGTATTCAATTTCTCTGAGGTAAATATTCCCTTTCTTCCCGCATAAAATCCCGCACAAAAAATTTCTGATTCTAGGCGATGTTGAGGAAATACTTCTAATAATTTAGAACTTTGGATATTGTAAATATGGGAGAGATCTTTATATTGAAAATCATAAACGACAAACTCATGCTTATCTAAAGCTTTAAAGATTTCTGCGAGGTTATTTAATACCAAAACATCTGCATCGAAATAAGCAAACCTTTCAAAAGGTGCTTCGCGATCGAAAGCGCAGTAGCGTCGGTTCATGCCGATCCGATAAACTCCTTCAATTCCTTTTTCTTGCCAAATCTTAAAAGCCGTGGGATGTGCTTGCCATACTTTCCTGGAAAGCTCTTCCCAAGGAGCAAATAAAGCGGGATCTTCTAAAAGGGTGACATTATCTCTTTTAGCAACTTCTGCACGTACTTTATCAACTCGATCGTCATAGGCAATCACGCAAACTGGCATTGATTTACCCACATTGACTTCTATACTGTTTAGTAACGCGACGAGTTGATTGTAGACATAATCGTTAGCTAAAGTGTATATCCCATTTTTCATGTTAATTCCCTATTTGTGAATGCTTATAATTGCCAATTTTACATCAACCGCTCGACTAAATTCGATAACCAATTGAGTAGGTTTAGTTTATGGAGAATAATCTGACGTGCTTCGGCGATCGCATCTTTAGCTTGATGCCAAGCATCTGGTGTCGCAATAATTTCCTTAATGTATGCTATGCCTTTTTCATCTTCGCTTGGCAATCTGAGAAAGCTGCCTGGAGGCAAAAGTTTATCAGCCGCCGGCCCACCATAATAAATAGGCAAACACCACGCCAACAAAGCATCCCAAAGCTTTTCGCTGACATACCAATCATTGTCTGCGTAGTTCTCGATCGCCAAGTTATAGTAGTAGCCGCTCATCGCGTTCCATTTATTGCCTACTTTGCCGTATCCTTTCACCCATACAGGTAAATCTCGTCCGTACACATCAAATTCTAAACCGCTCTCGCTCAAAAGCTTTAAAAAAGCCAGTCGCTGACGGTGTTCCTCGGTGCGAGAAATACCAGAGGTGATCCAGCAGCACGATCGCAGTTTTTCTGGTGGCCCCATTTCATTTAATTCTCGGAAAGAATTTGAGTGATACCAAATTGCTGGCATATAGTCGGGAATAGGAGCGAAATCATCTGGGCCAGAAACATATCCGCAATATTTTTGCGCCTCTTCGTATCCAAGCACTCTGTATTTTTGCATTTTGGCAAAAGGGGGTTCCCGTACCAAAAAAATCACTCTTTCTTTGGGAACTCCACGTAACTGCACCTTAATTAGTTCTTCATAACTTTCTTGCTGTTGCGCTTGACCGAACAAACGTGCCAGAAGAGAAGTTTTCGTTTGTGTTTCCGGCAATCCACCATTATACAATAATAAAAAGTCAGGTTCTTTAGCGGGTGCTAGCATTTGAATATTGCCCCAAATGCCATAAGGATGTGGTGTTTGTTGCCACATCCAATCGCAAGAAGGTTGATAAAGAGATGGGTAGCTGCTAACCATACCAACAATTTTTTTAGTCATATACTAGATTACCTACTAATTATTTTGTGGGTCATATTATCTGCGATCGCTCTACACTTTACAGCTAGTATTTAAAATTTTTAGCGGTAATAGAAATCAAAATCTTTGAGAGCAGCTAATCTCGCTTTGTTCAGGCGATAGTGATAGCCTAGCTTGCGTTTGAAAATTTCCCAAAAAGTTTTTTGTTTTTTGCCATAGGAAGCATCTAGGTGCTGCCTAATCTTATTCAGTTTCTCCCAACTCTCGCTTTTTGTAATATTCCATCCCACTTTAGCTGCTGCCAATCCCATCGCGTTTCCCTCTCCGCTGTGCATACCTTTTAATTCTAAGTAACTGCCAATTATACCCCAATTTTTTATAAACTCTTTTTCTCTGTCATTATCTCTGACAACGATATATAAAGATTCTCCAATCCACTTAGCCTTTTCGCAATCTATATTTAGCTTACTGGCGACATTTTTGATAATTTGTAAGTTAGCTGGGCGATTTTTTTTTATATGGTCGAGCAAGTCTTCATTCCGTCCAAATATCCCCGGCTCGAACTTAATATCTTCTGGAATTTTTTCTTTAATTCTTGTATCTGCATCTATATTAATTACCACCCTAAACAATGACAAAGCCTTTTCTACCACGAAGCGTTTGTCGTTATAGCAATGCAAAATCCCCTGCTGCTGGTGCTGGAAAGCTAAAATATTTTTTTCTTCTTTAAATTCGGCTGGATTTTCTGTATAAATAACTAACTTAGTTCCGGGTGAATACTTTTCTAAATCTCCTGCTAATTGTTTAGCTAAAGCGTGATACTTACTACCAAGAGCTAACGTGCAAAAGCAAAAATCTTTTTCTAATTTTTCCATAAGTTATTTTTAATTTTATGGCTATTTTGTCGGTAGTTTAGTGCTATTTTCAAATAATTCGATCGTATTGAGAAGACTGATTGCCGAACTGTAAGATTCCTCCAATAATTCATTTTGTTCTTCGGGAGTATCTATCAAATCATCTGCTAGTAAGCGGAGGGAACCGATCATGGTGTTAAGACGAGTACGAACTTCGTAAGAAAGACGGTTGCGAATTTCTTCATTGCGGCTAAATACATTTTCGGGGCGTTCCGCAAATTGCATCGAGTACAGTCGGGCATAGTAACCTCCTTTATCTAAAAGTTCTTCATGAGTTCCAGTTTCAACAACGTGCCCTTGGTCGAGTACGGCAATTTGATGGGCATTTTGCACGGTGGAAAGGCGGTGTGCAATTACGACGGTAGTGCGATCGCGACTGAGATCGTCAATCGCTGCTTGTACCAATCTTTCCGAAACCGTATCCAAAGCACTCGTAGCTTCATCAAGAATTAAGATATCCGGATCTTGCAAAAGAGCGCGTGCGATCGCCAAACGCTGCCGCTGTCCTCCCGATAGTAACACACCCCGATCGCCGATCTGAGTATTTAACCCCTGCGGCATTTTTTCAATAAACTCGTAAGCATTTGCCCGCTTTGCAGCGCTAATGATTTCCTCCTCACTTGCATCAGGCCGCGCATAGGCAATATTATTACGAATCGTATCGTTAAATAAATAAGTATCCTGGCTGACAATACCCATCGATCTTCTGATACTTTTGATATCGAAATCCCGCAGATCGATCCCGTCTAGTTTGATACAGCCGCTTTTTGGGTCGTAAAATCGCGGTAAAAGATCGGCCAAAGTTGACTTACCTGCACCCGATCCGCCCACCAAAGCAAGAGTAGTACCGCGAGGCAAATACAGATTGATATCTTTTAGCACTAAATTGCCACGCTCGGAATAGCCAAAAGAAATGCGATCGAAATGAATACCTTCGCGCAATTGCCTATAAACTATAGACCCAGTAGCCATGAACGGCTTATTATCCTGCCGCAAAAAGTCATTTACTATTTCCACGCTAGCAGAAGTGTTCGCCAGTTGACTTCTTGCCGCATTCAACTGGGAAATAAATGGTAGAAGTCGGAATAGCACTAATAAATAAGTAAGCAGTACCGCCGATAGCGATTCGATCTCGCGAATAAAAAATATACGTGCCAGCACGACGATCGACATCAGCGCAATAATACCCGTAACCTCACTAATTGGGCCAATAGCCGCCGAATTCATCTGCGATTGGAAATCAGCTTGCTCTCGAGATCTAATTAACTTATGCAGCAATTGAAATTCTCTTTCTTCATTTGCTGTTCCCTTTACCAGTCGAATGCCGCTGAGAGTTTCCAGTACCCTAATTGAATAAGCTTTCGACATATCCGAAAGAACTTTGCCGAAATACTTAGAACGATTAATTGAATATTGATTAACTAACGCCACCAATGCCAGTAAAACAGTTGAAGCCATTGTCAACTGCCAGGATATTGCCAGCAGCAGACCAGCAAAAACTAAAACGGTGATAGCGATAATAATTACCCGAATTAATGTGCCGATCGTACCCGCAGTCCGACCTATCTCTCCACCCAAACGGTTAATCAAATCGCCTACCTTCATCTTGGCATAATAATCCAAGTCCACCTCTAGCAACAACCGCAATCCTTCTTCCCGCAAATCCGACGTTAACGTCCGCCCCAGCGAACTCGATACCAAACTACTGGCATAGGTAGCCACATTTTTCAAAACAATTGCCAGCAAAATCGACACCGCCATTACTGACAAGCGGTATTGTTCGGGAACCCCATCAAATGGCGACATAATCGCTTGAATCAGCGGTGGGGCACCTTTTAAATCCACCTTCTGCCCTAAAAAATTCAACAGGATGGGTACAATTAAAGTTGTACTCACACCATTAAATAGCGCCCCTGAAAATCCCAGAACGATCGTTAGTGAAATCCAAATCGGATAACGGCGAGCAAATTTGAGTAAAAGCTTAGTGGAAGACATGGAGGTATTATTTCTATTAATAACTGGCCTTGAATACCTATAATAAATTTATTGGCAAGCTCCACCTCACCACATCTTCTTTTCCTATAAATTGGCTATTAGCTCTGAAAGTATAGCCGACATAGTATATACGCTGTAGTATTTTACACATCTTTCTCTCGCTTTTTGCCCTTTCTCGTTTGCTTCGTCCAAATGCTGGAATATCCCTAGAATCTTTTCAGCGAGTAGCTCCGGGCTACCAGGTTCGACTAAATAACCAGTTTCATCCAATATTTCCGGAATATCTCCAACTTTTGTCGATAAAACAGGTTTAGCCATAGCCATTCCATCCGTTAGTTTGAGAGGAAATTGGGCCCTAGCTGCGAGGTCGTCTCGCTGTGGTACAACCACAACATGAGCGGCAGCTACCACCTCTGGCATCACTTCCACAGGACACCTTGGTAGCTTAATAATCCAACGCCCCCATCTTTGCATAAGTTTATCATCATAATCATCATAGGGACTGCCCCCTACAATCACCAGCCTTAAATCTGGTTGTTCGAGCAAGTCTAGCGCCTTTAAAACGTCTTCAACGCCCTTGTGAGGTCGCGGAGCTCCCGGAAACATTAAAATACGACACCCAGACAAACCGTAGCGAGCTCTGCTTGCTTCCGCATCGTACTTCGCGGGGTCAAACATTTCCGTGTCTTTGCCATTGGGTAAATAAACACCACCAAAGCGTTTCTTGAGAAAATCAGTATCTATCGTGACGGCATCTGCTTTCTCCACCAAGCTTTCCATCCACTTTACATACAAAGGATGATCGGGATATCGCAGTGCCGCATCTTTTTTAAAGATATCCCTATAAAGCTGTTTTGGTGTGGGATGGTATTTCCATTCGTCTCCTCCGTACCAGCTGAGTTCCCAGTCATCCATATCTAAGAGCAAAGGACGACGAGCGAATATTTTTTTTATTAAAGAAATACCAAAGCTTGTAGGCTTTGGTTTGACTGCATAAATAATATCCCCATCTATCTTTTTTAAGATCTTTTTAGCTGGTTTAAATAGTTTAGGGTACTTATAACCTTCTTCGGCATAAATTCGCATTCCTTCTGGAGGAATTGCATACAGTTCTTTACCAAAGGTAAATCCTACACACTCTATTTCATAGTTGAGTTTTTTAAGTACTTGTCCTAGTAAAAATGCTCGGACTGCTCCACCTCCAGAAAAGTCACTAACGACTAATGTAACTTTTATACTCATATTTTACTTCTCTTTATTTTATAAGTAAACGTTATCTTTTGAGGATTTTGTCAAGTTAAATAACGGTGATAATAGGGAAAGAATTTTTTGAGAGCGCGGCCCTCTGTACTTTTGATAAAGTATAAAGCTAGGCACGAACGATCTCAAGGAATAAAGTAATTTCAGTAAGGTAGCATTATTAACTTTTACTTTTTTATCTAAAAAATATACCGGAGAGCGAATAATTTTCATTAACCGCTCAAAATTGTCCTTGTCTTTTTCTCTAATTGTGTCTTGCACTAAAAAATTTATGCCACTTTCGCAAAGCGGCAGTAAGTCTTTGTGTTTGCTATAAATGGTTTCATAGAAAAGAATATAATACCCTTTCATGTAAGACCACTTATTAGTTCTATTAGTGCGATGCTTTGTATAGAAAGCACCAACAATAGGCGTATAAATAAAATTTACTCCGGCGAGCGCCAGGTCTAATGTAAAATCTCTATCTTGCAGAGCTTTAAGACTTTCATCAAACATTTTTTTACTAAAAATGCTTCTATTCATCAACAAGCATTGCTGCAATAATGGAAATGGAGAATCAGCTAAAAAATCAGGTATAAGTAAGCGCTGAATTAATTGTTCTTTTGTCAAATCTCCGACAATATTTGACTGCCGATCGGTAATATTTTGTTCCCCGTCTAGAAAGACACGCTCGTAATCGCAATAAAACACCGTATTTTGTCGATCTACACCCTTTAAATGATTTAATTGAAATTCAGTTTTACGATCGTCGATCCAATCGTCTCCATCTAAAAATTGAATCCACTCGCCTTGAGCTTGCCTAAACCCAAAATTACGAGCAGAAGATACCCCTCCATTTTCTTTGTAAAAATATTTTATTCGAGAATCGAGCCTCATTAAATTCTCGACTACCTCACGAGTGTTATCGGTAGATCCATCATCGACAATCAGGCACTCTAGGTCAATAAATGTTTGGTTAAGTACACTTTTAACTGACTTTTCTAGGTAGCGATCCTGATTGAAACAAGTAACAACAATAGATACCAGAGGAGGCATTTTCAAGCAATCCTATCATTCAAAATCAACTTTCCATTTAGGCTTTTTGTCGTTCAAGCATGACGCTGTTGGTGCCACTTCCAGGCATGAGATACGATCTCAGATAAATCTGGGTATTGAGGATTCCAGCCCAGGATTTGTCGGGCTTTGTCGCTACTGCCAACTAAGACGGGTGGGTCGCCAGGACGCCGATCGCACTCAATAGCTTTAATTTCCCGTCCTGTGATCGCCCTAGCGGTTTCGATCGTTTCCTTCACCGAAAAACCGCCGCCATTCCCTAAATTAAATACCGCACTATCCCCCGACTCCAACAAATATTTCAGGCCCAAAACGTGCGCTGCGGCCAAATCGTTGACGTGAATATAATCGCGAATGCAAGTACCGTCTGGGGTCGGGTAATCTGTACCGAAAATCGAGACTGATTCTCGTTTTCCTAACGCAGTCTGTAACACTAAAGGAATTAAGTGCGTTTCCGGATTGTGGTCTTCCCCCAGCAAGCCATCCGGATCGGCACCGGCAGCGTTAAAGTAGCGGAAGCAAACAGATTTTAGATCGTAAGCAGCATCAAAATCCGAGAGTATCCGTTCTACCATCAACTTGCTAGCACCGTAGGGATTGATGGGATTTTGGGGATGATCTTCGGGAAGGGGAAGAACTTGGGGTACACCATAGGTGGCGCAAGTGGAAGAAAAGACAAATTTCTTCACGTCGGCTGCCAACATAGCTTCTAACAGCGTGAGAGTTCCGTAGACGTTGTTACGGTAGTATTTGGCTGGATCGGTCACAGACTCGCCCACATAAGCAAAAGCGGCAAAGTGCATGACGGCGGCAATGTTGAGCCTGGAGAAAAGCCGATCGAGCAAAGGGCGATCGCTCGTATCCCCAACAATTAACTCTACCTGCAAAACCTTCTCTACCACATCTCGGTGTCCGTAGATCAGGTTATCCAAAATAACTACATCGTAACCGGCACGTTGCAGCGCCAGTACCGCATGGGAGCCAATATATCCAGCTCCCCCTGTGACTAAAATGGTTGGTTTATCTTGTGGCACTTGTTTTAAGGATATTGCTAGTCAACTATTTTCAGGCGACCGACTTGGATGTAATCAAAGATGTGATTGATTTGGCGGCGGTCTTCGTCAGTGAGTTGCGCGTCTGAAAGAATGGCACAAGTCAGCAACATATGTTGCTTGCGGCTAATTTGACCCGCAACCAAAATTTGATCGACAATCTGTTTAGCTCCTAAAGTTGTTTTGCTCGGTACGCCCCCTTTCATACGTGACTAACTCCCTTACCGATAAGTAAAAAATAATTAAGACATTCCGATCGTGTTGGGTTTTCTGGAATTTATCAGTCGCTACACTCATTCTAGTGAAGAAGTTTCTATAGAGGTATTTTTTCATGCAGGTTCATCGGCTCCCAGCACTCTCGGACAACTATATATTTGTCTTGCACGATACTCAAGAAAATGTCGCAGCTGTGGTCGATCCGGCAGAAGCGGAACCAGTACTGCGTTTCCTTGATAAAATTGCGGCTGTATTAGTGGCTATTTTTAACACTCACCATCACAGCGATCATGTGGGCGGCAACAAGCAGCTGATGCAACGCTTTGCCAATCTCCGCATCTACGGAGGGGGAGAGGATTTTGGTAGAATACCGGGACAAAATGTGTTTTTGCGGGAAGGCGATCGCGTCCAGTTTGTCGATCGCATCGGCGAAGTGTTTTTTGTCCCCGGACATACCCGCGCCCACATCGCCTACTATTTTCCCTCAAATGTGGCGGATGAGCCAGGGGATCTGTTTTGCGGCGATACTCTCTTTGCTGGTGGTTGCGGTAGGCTCTTTGAAGGCACTCCCTCCCAAATGATATCCTCCCTAAGCAAGATCCGCGCTTTACCCGACAATACCAGAGTTTGGTGCGCTCACGAATACACGCTGAAAAACTTACAATTTGCCCTGACTGTAGATGGTAACAACCCAGATTTACAAGCCAGATACACTCAAGTCAAGGAGTCTCGCAGTCGATCGGAAGCTACCGTACCATCGCTTTTGGGGATAGAGAAGCGCACTAATCCGTTTCTGCGCTGGGATAACCCGCATTTGCAAGCAGCGGTAAAGAGTGACGAATCGGTGCAAACTTTTGCCAGACTGCGGGGAATGAAAGATAGATTTTAGCGAAGATTGGCAGTTGCGATCGACCCCCCTATTTCGCTACTATGGTTTGTTCGGATCTGATTAAGCAGCCTGTTCAGGAAAGCTCATGGCCAAACGCATTCAATTAGTTTTAACTCAGGATATCAGCAAGCTGGGCAAATCCGGCGATTTAGTAGAAGTGGCTCCCGGCTACGCACGCAATTACCTCCTTCCCAAGCAATTTGCTACTTTTGCCACCCCAGCAATTCTCAAGCAAGTGGAACGGCGCAGAGAAAAAGAGCGCCAGCGCCTTTTGGAACTCAAGGAAGAATCGATCGCGATCAAAGCAGCGATCGAAGCTGTCGGTCGCTTTAGCATTGCCAAACAGGTGGGCGAAGCAGATGCTATCTTTGGAACAGTTACTGGCCCGGAAGTCGCAGAAGCGATTCAGCAAGCTACCGGCAAGGAAATCGATCGTCGCGGTATCACCCTACCCGAAATTCGCAAGACCGGTACTTATAAAGCTGAAATCAAGTTGCACCCAGAAGTAACCGCAACAGTAGATATTGAAGTAGTGGCTAGCTAAGGGAATTTTGGATTTTGGATTTTGCGCGAAGTGGGCGTCTTGGCGGTGACCGTCACGATGCTCACCTTCGCAAGAGAGGATTTTGGATTGCCATTAGTCATCGATCGTTAGTCTTTGGTAAAAGGCTGTGTATTAATGGCTCATTGCTAATCAATGAACTTAAATAAAAATCTAAAATCTAAAATCTAAAATCTAAAATCTAAAATGATTTATGGTTGACTCACGCAATTTTCAACCGATTGGCGATCGTCTCCCTCCGCAAAATATAGAGGCGGAAGAAGCTATTTTGGGCGGCATCCTGCTAGATCCGGAAGCGATCGGCAGGGTGCTGGATATCCTCGTACCAGATGCTTTTTCCCTGGAAAGTCATAAAATTATCTATCAAGCAGCGCTGACTCTTCACGCGCAAAGCAAGCCGACGGATTTAATGACAGTCGCTGTCTGGCTTTACGATAACGATCGGCTTGACAAAGTGGGAGGTCAGAGTAAGTTAGCGCAACTGATCGATCGTACCGTCTCCGCCGTCAACATCGACCAGTATGCCAAACTCGTAGCAGAAAAATATCTGCGCCGCAAATTAATTCAAGCCGGTCATAAAATTGTCGATCTCGGACACGAGACAGCCACCGAATTGCCGATCGTACTCGATCGAGCAGAACAAGAAATTTTCGGCATTACTCAAGAACGACCTCAGCAAGGTCTGATATCGATCGCCGAAACGCTTAACTACACTTTCACCGAACTTAACAATCGCAGTGAAAATGTAGCGCTACCCGGACTCACCTGCAATTTTTACGACCTAGACGCCATGACTGGCGGTTTTCAGCGTTCTGATTTAATTATCGTCGCCGGTCGCCCTTCAATGGGAAAGACCAGTTTTGCCTTGGGAATCGCTCACCAAATATCGAAAACACATCAATTTCCTGTTGCTATTTTCAGTCTGGAAATGTCAAAAGAGCAACTGGTGCAGCGATTGCTTGCTAACGAAGCCGAAATAGAAAGTAACCGTTTGCGATCGGGACGCATCAGTGAAAATGAATGGGAACGGTTAAGCCCTGCATTTGCTACTCTATCCGCCCTACCAATTTATATTGACGATTCCGCCAATATAAGCGTTACGGAAATGCGTAGTCAAGCGCGTCGTTTGCAAGCAGAACAGGGGAGAGAAATCGGATTAATTTTAATAGATTATTTGCAATTAATGGAAGGCGGAAGCGACAATCGCGTTCAAGAATTATCGAAGATTACACGCAATCTTAAAGGTTTAGCTCGCGAGATGAATACTCCCGTTATTGCCTTATCTCAGTTGAGTAGAGGAGTTGAATCGCGTACAAATAAGCGACCGATGCTGTCGGATTTGAGAGAGTCCGGTTCGATTGAACAAGACGCGGATTTAGTTATTATGTTATACCGCGACGTTTATTACAATCCCGATTCTCCAGATCGAGATATCGCAGAAGTTATTATCGCCAAACATCGGAATGGCCCCACAGGGACAGTCAAACTTTTGTTCAATTCGCAGTTTACTCAGTTTCGGAATTTAGCTAATTGACACTCTCCCGTCAAGCTACGCTGTGACGGGGAGATTCTTGGTTCACCGAGCGACCTTGCTTAAGAACTGTTTCCAGGTTTAAGTATAGGGTCATCTCTCCACAAGCGTTAATTTCGGTATGCCCTACCGTATTTGATATATAGCCAAGTATCTGTAATGCCTTAATTAAAATGTTCCGTGCTGCATTTTCATCCCTGTCTAAAATCACACCACATTTACAAATATGGGTACGAACAGACAGAGATTTTCTAACAGTTTCGCCACAATTAGAACAATTTTGGCTGGTGTAATGAGGTGGAACTGGTACGGCTACTCTGCCAAATTTAATAGCAAAGTATTGTAACCATTCTCTAAATTGCGACCAAGAGGCATCACTAATTGATTTAGCTAAGTGACGGTTTTTCACCATATTACGCACTTTCAAGTCTTCATACGCCACGATGTCGTTAGACATCACTACGCACCTTGCCAACTTCACGGCAAAGTCTTTACGCTGACGAGAGACTTGCAAGTGTTTTCTGCCTAATCGGTTAATAGCTTTTTTCCTGTTGTTAGAACCTTTAACCTTTTTAGAAACTAGACCCTGCAATCTTTTTAATTGCCTTTCCGACTTTCTCAAGTATCTAGGATTATCAACTTTTTCACCATTACTATCAGTGTAGAAATGGGCTAAACCTACATCTAACCCTAGAGTTTTACCTGTAGGTTCTAATGTTTGTTTAATATCTACGCTAATGCAGAACTGGCAGTAGTAACCATCAGCACGTTTAACTAGCCTAACTCTCTGTATTTGGTCTACGGGGTAAAAATGCAGGTCGTAAGTACCGACAAGCTTAAATATTCCCATTCCCTTCTTATCGGTGAAGGTGATAGTTTTCTTATCGGGCGAAAGCTTCCAGCCTGATTTTTTGTACTCTACAGAGCGTTGATTCTTTTTGAATCTGGGAAAACCTTTCTTACCTTTAATCTTCTTTTTACAGTTATCGAAAAATCTGGCAATCCCTGACCAACAACGTTCCGATGATGCCTGTCTAGCCGTCGAGTTGAGTTCATTTACAAAGGAAAATTCTTTGGCTAATCTGGTGGTATATTTGTTGAGGTCGTATTTATCTGTACCTTTGTTATCCATCCAGTAGCGCAAACACTTGTTACGGATGAATTGAGATGTACGGATCGCCTCATCTACCGCTTTATACTGCCAATCTTTTCCTTTTAATTTGAACTCGTAAACTATCACAGCTATCGACCAAATCCTAATATTTATCCTAACACGGTTAGCGCAAAATGTTGACCTATCTTTGTGGGGATGCTGCACGTTTATATGTTGGTCTGGTTTTCATCCCCCCGTTACACCGTAGGTTAACGGGGGGATGAAAACCAGACATTTAAGATAAAAAATATCGGCCTTTTCACATCGGTGATAATTATACCTGAGCGAAAAAGGCCATGTTTTTGTTAACTAATCCTCAACAATTCCACATCAAAAATCAATGTTGCATTGGGAGGAATCACACCACCAGCCCCGCGAGACCCATAACCCAATTCTGCGGGAATAATTAACTGGCGACGCCCACCGACTCGCATCGTACTGATACCTTCGTCCCAACCTTTAATCACCCGTCCGCGTCCCAAGGGGAAAGAGAAAGGTTGATTGCGATCGCGGGAACTATCAAACTGGCTTCCATCTTCAAGCGTGCCAGTATAATGTACAATAACTGTTTGACCAGTTTTGGGAATCGCTCCAGTTCCCTCCACTAAATCAATATATTTCAATCCGGATTCTGTGGTAACAACTTTACCGTTACCAGCCTCTTCATTGCTGGCGGGTTTTTCTGCACTTGACATTGTGTTATCTGCAACTAAAGTTTGATTAATAGCCGACCTGGTAATTGTAGGTTGAGTTGGAGTCAATTCGGATGCGTTCGCTGTTTTTTCAGGGCTGAGAATTTGTGCAAACACCACAATCAACCCGCAGGCGAGCATAATCCCCAAGCTGATCAGAATCTCTTTCAAAATCAGTCCTCCGTACCTCTAAAGCCTCTGAGATCTCAAATCCTACCAGCTTTTCTCAACGCCAGAGCTTATTCTCCAAATCCCGCACCTGACGTTCCAAACGGTCAATGCGTCCGCGCAACTCATCCATCTCAGACTGACGGGGAACACCCAGATCCTGCATCATATTGCGTATCTGCCGTTGCATCTGCGCTTCAAAATTTCCCTGGTCGCTTTTTAACTGCTGCATCAAATCATCGACCATTCCCTTCGCCTGGTCTGGATTAATTTTGCCCTCCTTCACCCATTCATCACTCACTTCCCGGATTTTGTCCGCTACCAAAGATGTCGTGCCAACACCAATCAATAGTAGCTGCTTGAGCCAGTTATTGCTGTCCATGCTGCCTTCCACTCACTTACTCAAAAGGGCGATCGAATGTAGCCCATAAAGGTATGCTGGAATCTTAGTGTTCCAGTATCCAGTACTATTGTGTCAAATTTGCCGATCGCCTACAGATTCGGTCGAGGTTCGCCTAATGCTTATCGAATGGCTTAAGTTTAAGGTTGCCCCAGAACGGCGGGAAGAGTTTATCGATAACGATGCCGAAATCTGGACACCTGTGATAGCAAGCAGTCCCGGATTTCTGGGCAAAGAAGTTTGGATTAATCCCACCGAACCGACGGAAGTTATCATGGTAATTCGGTGGGCAACTTGCGAACAGTGGAAATCGTTTCCTCAAGAGTTATTAGACCGAACGGAAGAGAAGTTTGCCCAAGCAATGGGAAAGTCCTATCAGATGCTTGAGTCACTCGAATATCAGGTACGGAAATTCCCCTCAACTCATCCATAACAAAATCAATCCGCAAAAAAGCGATCGCCGCAATGCCCAATTGCCCCCGCTGTCACCAACCGGTTAAAACCCAAGCAGTTACCTGTCCCCATTGCCGTCAGGTTCTCAAAGCCCACGGTCATCCCGGTATACCCCTACACCGAGCTGCTGGGAAAGAATATTTATGCGATAGCTGCACCTACCATGCAGACGATACCTGTACTTATCCCCAGCGTCCCTTAGCTAAGGAATGCACGCTCTATCACAACCGCTTTCAACCGGAACCGCAGGTTATCCAGCCTCTCAAAACCGATCGATCCCTGCGTTTCTGGTTTGAGAGAAACCTAACTTGGGTACTTTTGCTCGGTTTATTGGGAGTCAGTTTTTTAATTACTTTAATGCGATAGTCCAAGAAAATATTTGCCAGTACTGTAACTAATATCCGCTGTTTGGTTACCAAGCATTTAGCAGGTTCTTAATTGCACCTTTCCCTCTTCCCTTTCCCTCTTTCCCCTAACCCCTAGCTATAATTCACTCGATCGCTTACCATGCCAAATTGCCCCCGCTGTCATCAACCCGTTCCCACTCAAGCAGTCACCTGCCCCCACTGTCGCGAAATTCTCAAAGCCTACGGTCATCCCGGAATTCCCTTGCATCGAGCCACTGGGGATGAGTATTTATGCACTAGCTGCACCTACCATACAGACGATACCTGTAATTATCCCCAACGCCCTTTTGCTAGGGAATGCACCCTTTACGACAACAATCTCGAACCCGAACCGCAAGTCAGTATTCCCCCCAACAGCAACCCATCCTTGTGCCAGTTGTTTGAGAGCATATTAAGATCTTTTTGGAACTGAACAGTCAAAAATTGGATGTTTTGACACAACAGCGAATATTTTTTCCTCATCCAAGAGTCTTTGAAATTCAACGACGAGTATTTTCCTGTCACGTTCTTTCTTTTGACTGAGTAACTTTTTCTAGCCCCGACGTGCCAGTCCCTCTGCTTCCACAACCGAGTGACTTTGTGCGGCAGAAATTTTTTGTTGAAAGACTGCTAAATCGAACCAGAAAGTCGTACCGATGCCGACTTCGCTGACCAAATTGATTTTGGTGTGATGCTTTTCAATAATATTACGGACGATCGACAGTCCCAAACCAGTTCCTTCCAGAGTATGCACGCGGTTTTCCACGCGGAAGAAGCGATCGAATATTGCTTGTTGATCTTCCGGTGCAATCCCGATCCCCGTATCGGCAACTTCAATCCGCACGACTTGATTTTGAGTATGCGATGCTTCTGACTCCTGTTGTACTGAATAGGCGCGGATGACCACCCGTCCTCCGGCTTCGGTAAACTTGAGTGCATTACCGACCAGATTGGCGAATACTTGTAGGAGCAAGTCGTAGTGACCTAAAACTGAGGGTAAATCCGGTTCGATTTCGTGTGCTAATTCAATGCCTTTATCGCGAGCGTTCAGCTGATAAGTTCGCAAAGTTTGCTCTATAGGCAGCCCAATTTCCACCGCCTCAAAGTGGTAAATTCGGCAGGAAGATTCCAAGCGCGACAAATCGAGAACATCGTTGACGAGGCGGGTGAGGCGGTCTGTTTCGTTATTCGCCGCTTCCAAGAACTCCCGCTGCTGTTCCTCTGTGAGGTCTTCCCCAAATTCGTGCAGCGTTTCGATGAAAGATTTGATACATTGCAACGGCGTTCTCAGCTCGTGGGAAACATTGCTGATGAAATTGCTTTTCGCTTCGTTCAGTTCCACCTCGCGGGTAATATCCTGCACCGTCATCGCAATTCCTTTGATGCTCTCGCGGTATTGATCGAGAACATTGGTTAGCAAAATGCGAACAGTACGGTTTGTGGGTTGACTGAGGGTAATGCGGAATTCTGCACCTTCTTTGTAGCCGTTGCCCGATGCCATTTGATACAACGGTCTTGTCAGTTCCATTGATACCGAAGAAGGCAAATAGTGGAGAACATTTTCCCCCACGATATCGATGCCATCCCAAGCGAAGATTCTTCGTGCGGTAGGATTGACGAGAATTACGTGCAAATGAGTATCGAGTAACACAGCACCATCTGCGATCGTCGAAACCAGAGTTTCCAATTTGGCTTTTTCGGCTGTTAGTTCTTCGATATTTTGCTCTTCGTAACTTTCCAGCTTTTCTGCCATTTCGTTGAAGCTGGAGATCAACTCGCCCAGTTCTCCTCCCAAAGGTAGGTCGATTCGCTGTTTAAAGTTACCGGCGGCAATATTTTTTACACCGACTAGCAATTCTTTAATCGGTTTGGTGATTGTCAGCGCGTTGAAAACGGCACCGAGAATCACCATTACCCAGATCGACACAAAAACTGCGATCGTCACATCCCGCGTCAGATTGGAGGAAGTGACAACGGTGGGATTGGGGTTAATGCCGATCGCTAAAACCCCCAGGTACTTGCCTTGGTGAGTGAGGGGGACAAACACATCCGTCACTACACCATCAGGCGTCATATGTTGCCGCACCATTGTCAACTCTGGATTATCGGCCCAATCTGCTGGCAATTGCATCCGCCGCTCAATGGTGAGGGAAGTTTGCACCTCCGAGTCTGAAAAGGGAATCCCAAAAAAGATTTTGCCAGCTTCATCGGCGTAGAGCATATAGCGCACGCTGGTGGTGCCGACGTAGAAGCGTTCGGAATATTGGGCAACTTCACTCAGACTTTGTTCTGCAATTAATGGGGCTACGTTGGCGGCTAGCAGCTGACCCAAATCGCGACCGAAGCGGGTGTCGTTGAGATGGGCATCCTGTTGGATTGTATTCACTGCCCAAAAGGTAAGGCCACTCATGAGCAAGGAAACTACCAGGGTAGCTGCTGCCATTAACCGCGTCTGGAGTGTAAACTCCGACCACCAATGGGCAATGACTTCTCGGATTGTTTTCAGAAGAGCCAGCATTTTAGCAAGGATGAAGGACGGGGGATGAAATAGAATTGTAAAGTTTTTTTACTCTTTCCTTTTTATAGCTTTTTGAGCTATGTCTCGCCGAGAGTACGCGCCTTCAAATTGAATCCGATCGACTGCGGCATATGCTGTAGCGATCGCTCCTTCTATATTTTCCCCGATGGCCGTAACTCCCAGAACTCTCCCGCCGTCGGTGAGGGGATGGGGAGAATTTTCTGCTGGAGCCGAAAGTTTCGTGCCAGCATGAAAGACGATCGCTCCGGTTGTTTGGGCTGACTCGATGCCGGTAATTAATTTACCTTTTTCGTATTCGCCGGGATAACCGCCGGAAGCCATGACTACACAGACGCAAGCTCCCGATTTCCACTCAATTGGCGGCATTTCGGCCAATCGCTGTTGAGTACAAGCTAGCATCAAATCTTCTAAGGGCGTTTCCAGTAGAGGTAAAATAGCTTGAGTTTCCGGATCGCCAAAGCGACAGTTAAATTCCAGCACTTTTGGCTCGCCGGACGGCGAAATCATCAATCCAGCGTAGACAACGCCTATATAGGGAATACCGCGTTTTTGTAAAGTTGCGATCGTCGGTTGCAAAACTTCCTTTTCCACTCGTTCCAGCAACGCTGGGGTACATAGGGGCGCTGGGGCATAAGCTCCCATACCGCCCGTGTTTGGGCCAGTATCCCCGTCACCGATGCGTTTGTGATCCTGTGCGGGTAATAAAGGTCGAATTGTCAAGCCATCTGTGAGAGCTAAAACGGAAACTTCTTCACCGATTAAACATTCTTCGATCACTACCTGGGCGAAATTGCCCTGAAAGATATCTTCTACGGCGGCTACAGCTTCCTCAACTGTTTGGGCGACGGTGACGCCCTTTCCGGCTGCCAAACCATCCGCTTTAATTACAATTGGTGCGCCTTCGGCTTTAATGTAAGCGATCGCCTCACCCGCATCTGTAAAAACAGCAGACTTAGCCGTAGGTATTTCCGCTTCTGCCATCAAAGCTTTCGCCCACGCCTTACTCGCCTCAATCTCCGCACCCGCTTTTGTGGGGCCGAAAACAGGTATATTTTGCGAGAGCAGGTAGTCCGCGATTCCCAAAGAAAGGGGCAATTCTGGGCCAACAGCTACCAGAGAAACGTCATTTTCTTTTGCAAAACGCGCAATTGCTTCAAAATCTTCTACCTTAAGGGGTAGATTCTGGCAACGTTCCATAACTGCTGTGCCGCCATTGCCAGGGACGCAGAATACCCGCTCAACCTGGGGAGATTGCAGGAATTTCCAAGCCAAGGTGTGTTCCCGTCCACCATTGCCAACAACTATAATCTTCACATTATCCTCGTGCGATCGATATCCAATTTTTAAGGATAAAATGAAATAATTGAAAATTGTAGATTTCCAATTTCAGATTGTAAATTTAATGTTAATTTTAAATCTGAAATTTTACATCCATACTCATCCATCACTTTAGGCAATTTATGAGTACGAGTATTGTTACGGGGGCTGCCGGTTTTGTTGGCTCTCACTTAGTTGAAGCTTTATTGAACCAAGGAAAGCAAGTCATCGGAGTAGATCATTTTAACGATTACTACGATCCCAGCTTGAAGCAGAAGAATATTGCCAGTTTTGAGAATCACCCAAATTTTAAATTAATCGCGGATGATATCCAATCTGTGGACTGGGCGATCGTACTCGCCGATGCAGAAGTAGTATACCATCAAGCCGCTCAAGCTGGAGTTCGTGCCAGTTGGGGTGATGGCTTCCGCGCTTATACGGAACGGAATATTAACGCCACACAAGTTTTACTGGAAGCAGCAAAAGAAGCCAAAAATCTCCAGCGGTTTGTGTTTGCTTCCTCTTCCTCCGTATACGGAAACGCCGAAACTCTGCCAACTTCCGAATCTGTTTGCCCTCAGCCTGTCTCGCCATACGGTATGACCAAGTTGGCTAGCGAGCATCTGTGCGGACTATATCACAAAAATTTTGGGGTTCCTGTTGCCTCATTACGTTACTTTACAGTCTACGGCCCCCGGCAACGTCCGGATATGGCTTTTCATAAATTTTTTAAGTCTATTCTGTTGGATGAAGCCATTCCGATATACGGTGACGGACAGCAAACGCGAGATTACACTTTTATCAGCGATGCCATTGCTGCTAATTTAGCTGCTGCAACTGCACCAGATGCAATTGGAGAAGTTTTCAATATTGGCGGTGGCAGTCGTGTGGGATTGATGGAAGTGCTGGATACGATGGAAAAAATTGTTGGTCGTCCCATTCGTAGGAATCATATTGAAGCGGCAAAAGGAGATGCGCGTCACACGGCTGCGGATGTGTCAAAAGCCCAAAAATCGATCGGTTATCAACCGAAAGTTTCGTTGTTGGAAGGTTTGACGCGAGAATGGGAGTGGATTCAAAAATTATATGCTTCTTAGGATTTTTTCAAACCCAATTTTTATCTCATATGCGGTAATATCAATTACCTAAAGCGATCCCCCTCTTATCTGCGTTTATCTGCGTTTATCTGCTGACATCTGCGGTAAAAATTTAACCCCTAATTCCCACAAACAATTTTGGGATCGCTCTTGCACTTAGGAAAGAAACCCAATATTTATAAATTCTGTTGGGTTTCACTGTCGTCCAAACCAACCTACAGTAGAAAAGTTTGCGCTCAAAAAAGCGGTAAATTTAAAACAAATCCAGGTAAGACATCTTCTCCTGATAAACTTGCGGGTAATTGAATTATTTCAACGGTTTGATTCGGACGATATATTTCTACCTGTTGTGCTTGGGGATTAATCAACCAACCTAACCGCAAACCACTTTCGAGATATTCCTGCATTTTTTCTTGCAGTTGGGTGAGCGAGTCGGTACGAGAACGCAACTCGATCGCAAAATCAGGACATAATGGGGGAAATTTCTCTTGTTCTTCGGGGGTTAGAGATTCCCAGCGTTCGTTAGCGACCCACGCGACATCGGGAGAACGGTCTCCCCCATTCGGTAAACTAAATATAGTAGAAGAACTAAAGACTCTTCCCAGTTGAGTTTGACGATTCCACAACCAAAGTGGGCCGTTTAAATCTGCTTCTCGGTTTCCACTAACTCCACCGACGGGAGGCATAATTACTAATTCTCCTTTAGCTGTTCGTTCGAGTTGCCAATTTTGATTGTCTTGGCAGAGTTGGTAAAATTGCTCGTCGCTTAAGCTAACGTTTTTTAAGTTTAAGATAACTGGAGTGGCAGTAATCATTGTTTAAGATTCCAAATGCTTATAAAATGCCGTAATTTAAAACCTGGATACTCTTACTATATCACCACCCGATGCCATAACCACCTTATCAATACTTTTAATCACAGATAACTGCCAATCAATACAGATGAATGCAGATAAATTTTATTGGCAATTCGGATAATCCAGAAAAGCAGAATGGGGGCTAACATTGGGTACTTCAGCAGTAAGGATAGCTTTGCCATTTGGAGAAATAACCCATCCTTGTGCTTCGACAATTTGGGTAGTAGGTAGCGGGTAGTAGGTAATGGCTGAAGAACTATTGTTACTCCCTACATTTCGTAAATCTACCCAAATTGCATCGCTGTTTAGAGATTCCATAGGACTGGGTGGCAAACCGCCTCTGCCAATAACGGTGAATGTACTCGATCGCCTATCAGCAGAACAGCTTTGCTTAATCTGCGCTTCAGTATTGGTAACTTTTACTGGCGGAATATCAGGAGGGGTAATCGTATTTACCCCTTGGATATTCGTCGAACCGCTAGCAAAAATTCGGCTATCTGGAGATAGAAAAACTCCTTGAGTTATCAGGCTGATATTAGCACCAGGGCCAGCAAAATTATTAGCAATAATTTTGCTACTTTCCAATGCAGCTAAAGTATCAGCGACAATATTAATGTTAGTACCTGTATTTTCAATGGGAACTACCGCATAGGCGGATATATTGCTATTATTCCGCATCTGGATAGAACGTGCGCTGAGAGAAACATTGCCGCCTTCCCTACCAAGAGATATCGCACTCATACCGCTATCACCAATCAGATGGATATCGCTAGCTTGGATATTAATATTGCCAGCTTTTCCCTGAGCGATCGCTTGTAGGTTGGGAAAACTGCTCGCGTTTATAAATCCTGTATTTCCGATACTTAAAATATCAGTGGGTAGTTGTATATTTCCCACATATCCACTTGCGAGAGTAGCAGCTACTAAACCAGTCGGTATCATTTGTGCTAGATTCTCTGTTAGTTTTAGCGACTCCGCGCTTATTGTGAGGTTTCCTTCTCCTCCCGCACCGTAAGTTCCTACCCCAATGTAGGAGTTTTGGATATCTTCGATCTTAATATTGCCAGCTTTAACCTGATTGATCAATTCTATAATTGGTAAACTGCTGACGTTTATAAATCCGCCATTTCCGATCGTTAAAATATCGCTAGCGATCGTTATATTTCCAGCATTTCCAGTTCCGAGAGTAGCAGCTACCAAACCAGCAGGTTTCAATTTTTCTGGATTGCCTGTTAGTTCTACAGAGTCCGCACGAATGGTGAGGTTTCCTCCTTTTCCTGCACCAGAAGTTCCCACTCCGATGTAGGAATTATCTCGCAGAATTAATCTACCTGTTGATATTGTCACATTTGCTGCATCTCCAGACTCGCTAGACGCACCCCCCAATAAGGTAATGTGATTAATATTGTCAGCATTAGTCATCTCTACCGAATCTCTTGCGTTGACAGTTAAGTTTCCGCCTTTTCCTGCACCATCTGTAGAAACTACAACAAATCCCCCATCTCGGATAATCAAAGAACCAGTATCAATTATCAAATTGCCAGCATTCCCATCCGCAGAAGTCGCTGCCCTCAATATACTGTTATTTCCTTCGGCATTTATACCTGAAACTTCTAATTTTTCCTTGGCACGAACGTTAATAATTCCTCCCGAACCGAAGCTATAAGTACTGGTTGATACTACCGAACCATCTTTGATAATTAACTGAGAAGCTTGGATAGAAAGAGTTCCAGCTTTTTGATTTTCTAGGGTATCGGCAATAATAATTGAGCTATCCCTAAGCTCAACTTTGTCGCCGATGATTTGGATATTACCGCCACCAGAACCGCTGGTCGATAAGCCAGAACTTTGAGAAAATTCCACATTTCCCATTATGGATGAAGGATTGGCGATCGAGAAGGAATCTAAAATGGATTGATTTTGCGGTGTTCTGATTTCTCCATTGTCGATCGCACCGATGAAAACCTGTCCTTGGGATGCTCTTATTAAGCCTCCTTCACTCCTCACTTCACCACCCAAAAGCGCTAAAGTTCTTCCTGGCTGCACTCCGAAAGCGAGGTCGGTATTTAAAATTCTTTGCTGGTAGTCGATCACCTCTTCGGGAGTATCTAATTGTTCTTGTGAAGGCGGTCTGATTCCCGACCCTAGCACCCTAATCAGTCCTGTGTTTGGCTGATGGTTGAGTTGCAAACCAACGGGTACGCTGACGCTTAACAAAGGTGCAGTATCTGCTGATGGTTTGGTGTAAAAAGCTCTACCATCTGCAAAAATAACACTTTGGGCTGTACTGGCTAAAAACGATCCGCCTATATTCAGCCTTGCATTAGGGCCAAAAATAATTCCATTTGGATTGAGCAAAAATAAATTAGCCTTTCCGTTGGCTCGAAGTACACCATCAATGTTAGAAATTGAGTTACCTGTTACTCGACTGAAAATATTTTGAATATCCAGAGTATTATTAAAATAAGCAGTGCCGCCAGCAGGGACAGAAAATTCTCCAAAGCTATGGAATAAATTAGTACCTGCCCTAGTTCCCCCTTCAATGAGGCTGGTGTTGCCTTGTGGTGTAACGCTAGAATTTACAGGCAAAGTTGCATCCGGGACAATTTGTGCTGAAGCTTTGTAGCTTGAATCATACTCAGCTAATAAAAAAAACAAGGCACTGCCTAACACAGACCCAAATCGCAGCGTAAAAAGTTTCATAAAATAAGTCAATTTACGAATCTGTTTTCTGCTGACTGTATCGATTTTTGAATTCTCGCTGCTGTTGATTGTGATCCACGATAGGCTGAGGATAACCAAAAGCTTGACGTTGTAAGGGTGAAATTTTTCCCGTTAGCAAGGACTCTGTATCGACAGTCCGCAATTCTGGCACCCATGTTCTAATATACTCTGCTTTCGGGTCGAATTTCTGGGCTTGGGAAGCTGGATTGAAAATTCTTACTGGTTTGGGGTCCATTCCGCTGGAAGCACTCCACTGCCAACCACCATTGTTTGCAGATAGATCCCAATCGTATAGCTTTTGCTCGAAGTATTTTTCTCCCAAACGGGGATCTATTAACAAATCTTTAGTGAGAAAATTGGCGACTATCATCCGACAGCGGTTGTGCATCCATCCGGTTTCGTTCATTTGTCGCATGGCTGCATCGACAATTGGATATCCGGTTTTGCCTTCGCACCAAGCTTGAAAATGTTCTGGTTTATTGTCGTAAGGAAATGTTTTGAAGACTTGGCGAAATGCACCTTCTGCTAATTCTGGAAACCAATACATTGCGTGTTGATAAAATTCTCGCCACGCCAGTTCTTGCTGCCATGTTTTTACGCCAGCTTGTGCTTGTTCGCGATCGCTTTTTTCCATTGCTGCATTGCTAGCTGACCAAACTGTGCGGATGCCGATCGCACCAAATTTCAGTGCCGCACTCAGTCTGGATGTGGCGTCAACAGATGGAAAGTTACGCTGTTCTTGATATTCAAAAATTGCTGATTCGGAAAATTCATACAGTCTTTTTTGTGCGGCTTTTTCTCCTGGTTTCAACAGCAATTCATTCTCCCAAACGAATCCCAGTTCTTTTGCTGTCGGCAATGCGATCGCACCTACTGTTTGCGCTATTTCTATTTCCGCTTCAGTTAAATTTATCTGATTTTGGAATATTTTGGCAGGCTGAGCTTTTGGCTTGTTTATCCAGTTTTTCCAAAATGGTGTATAAACAGTGTATGGTTGCTGAGAACCTGTGCGAATTTCTGTTGGTGGGTGCAATAATTGATCCCAGAAGTTTTGCACGGCAATGCCTTTTTCTTTGAGAGCTTCGGTAACTGTGCGATCGCGCTCTTTTGAGTATGGTTCTACATCCCAATTCCAGAATACAGCTTTGGCGTTGAGAGCGGCTGCTAAATTTGGTATCGCTTTGCTTGGCTCATCATTTAATATCAACAACTGGCTACCGACTTCGGCATACCGCTCTTGCAATTCTTGCAAACAGCCAATCATGTAGGTAACTCTTGCTGGGGCAACATTATCTCTATGTAAAATGTTGCTATCTAGACAAAAAACGCCTATGACTTTTTGGCTTTGCTCCTGTGCGACTGCCAGTCCTAAATTATCTGAAATACGTAAATCGCGACGATGCCAGAAGAGAATTAAATCAGACATATCAATTTTGGATTTTGGATTTTGGATTTTGGATTACAAATTTATCTAGATTAAGTCTTGTGGGAATCGGGGGTTAATTTTTTACCGCAGATGAACGCAGATAAACGCAGATAAGAAAGCGATTTTTTTAGGCAACCGATGCTCCCGGATATGATAAGAGGAGAGGGGTTAGAGTTTAGGGGAGAGGGAAGAAGGGAAATTTTGACTTTTGACTTTTGACTTTTAAATCGATCGTGCCTAACACACCCTACATTTAAATAATATCGCTTGATTCAAAATCCAAAATTCAAAATCTAAAATAGGAATGGACGAGCTAGGAAAAAACTAGAAATAGATTTTGCGTCTACAGGTTCCCCTGCCAAAATTGCTTTTTCCAATTCTTCTGGAGTCATCAAAACTGTTTCCATATCTTCGTCGGCGTCTTGGTCTGGTGGCGTTTCCAGCAATTCTAAATCTTGAGCGAGAAAAGCATAGATGATTTCATCAGAATAACCGGGACAAAGGAAAAATTGTCCTAATTTTTGCCATTTGCGAGCGCGATAACCTGTTTCTTCTTCTATTTCTCGCTTAATAGTTTCGGCTGGGTCTTCATTTGGTTCGATCGTGCCAGCCGGGAACTCCAACAAACGTCCTTGGGCAGCAAAGCGATACTGACGCAAAAGTACCAGTTTACCTTCTGCCGTTACCGGTACGGCGAGGGCTCCACCTGGGTGACGGATACATTCCCAGTCGCCTTCAGCGCCGTTGGGGAGGCGCAGGCGGCTGACATCAAAGTTGAATTTGCGACCCCGGTAAAAAAGGCGTTGCGAGAGGAGTTCTGGTGTTTCTGGAGCAAATCCCATATTGATTTTGGATTTTGGATTTTGGATTGAATTTGCAGGCTTGTAGTGATTCAATCGGCAAGCGTTAACCGACGGACACCAGAACAGTCTACAGCTTGAAGGAGTTGTGCGATCGTCTTTCCTGAAATCGGTTCGATCCAGTCTGGGGCAATTTCCGCTAAAGGTACCAGCACAAAAGCTCTTTCTTTGATACCAGGATGAGGTAACTGGAGAGTGGGAGTGTTGAGGATAATATCATCAAATAGCAATAAGTCAATGTCTAATGTTCTTGGCCCCCAACGTTCCCTGCGGATACGACCGAATTGAGCTTCAATTTCCAATAGACGATCTAATAACTGCTGGGGACTCATGTAGACTTGTATCACGGCAGCGCCATTCAAATAATCTGGCTGAGGTGGCCCCACAGCTTCAGTTTGATACCAATTCGATCGCGCTAGCAGACTGATTGCCGGTGTTTGGTGCAGTATTTCGAGGGCGGACTCCAGAATAGTACGGGAATCACCCAGATTACTGCCGAGAGCGATAGCGCATTGCCCAGACTGTACAATCACACATTACTTCCTCATTGCCTGTATCGATCGCTAGATTAGCTTTTGAGCGGTTTGGAAAGAAAGCCGACTGTAGAAAATTCGGGAGTAATCCTTAAGAAGGACGCTGTAACGGGGACTGATGGCTTTTACTGGGATCGTAAGGCTATGGCTGTGCTACCAACGAACACAGCTGCCCTTTTGGAACAAATATATTCCCGAACTACCAAAAACTGTTTTGCAAAGCTAGTTAAAGTTCTGCTGCAAGCATGGTCGCCTCCTAGCTAACATAACCAAGGTTGTACTTATCGTTATCGAGATATCAACATGGAAACCAAGCAACCCCAAGTGCAACAAACTGATACCCCCAAAGTAGAGGTTACCGTCCAAGGAACCGATACGGCTCCCTTGGCGAAACTTCCTCCAGCCGACTCTTCTGCTAACGTTCAGTGGCAGGAGTACTGGGATCAGTTTGTTTTGTATCTGTCTAATCTGCAAGATTACCTGGGTGTTTTCTTTGTAAAATACCAGAAACCCCTAGTGGCTGTTGGATTGATTGTGGCTGCCTTTGTCAGCGTCAAGGTAACGCTGGCAGTCCTGGAAGCCCTCAACGATATTCCCTTGCTGTCGCCTTTCTTTGAACTGGTGGGGATCGGCTACTCTGGTTGGTTTGTATACCGCTACTTACTCAAGGCGTCGAGTCGGCAAGAATTGACTGAGGAACTCAACACGCTGAAAAATCAAGTTTTGGGAGGCAGCTCTGGAAACGTCGGCAAATAAAGCAGCTGGAGAAGACTTTTCTGAAAGCTGCTGAAGTTTGACATCGCAAGAACGTCCGGGATGGCTCGGACGTTTTTGTTTTTTACCTCTTTCATCGGTAAAATGCGTCTGTGGAGGGAAACATTTTAGGCTTGTCCGATCGCAAGTTAGTAATATAGGAATCGCCAAGGCAGTTAGGACGTTCTTAATTCCACCTCTCTCTCCTCCTTCTCCTTTTTCTCTAGTCCCCAGTCCCTAGCTCCGACGCCCTAGCTATATGCCCAGCCGAAAAACAGTTTAGCGATGAACAGCAAAGAACAACAAGCATCTGAGCTTAATGATGGCCTCAAGTCACCTTCATCAACAAATACTCCTGAAAAGTCATCTTGGTTCCTGGAATTTGCCAAGATGGTGACGGAAATCAGCACAGCATTTGCCAACACCGCTTCCCAAACTGGTAAGGTAATCGTGGATACGGCTGTGGGTGTTGGCGAAGCGATCGGCTATACGACTTCCCAAACGGGTAAAGCTGTGGTAAACACAGCATCTGGTGTAGGGAAAGCGATCTGCGACACTACCTCTGAAACTGGCAAAGCTGTGGTGAATACGGCATCTGGTGTAGGGGATACGATCTGCCAGACTACCTCGCAAACGGGGAAAACAGTTGTGGAGACAGCGACTGCGATCGCACAGACAACCGCCAAACAAACTTATAATCTGTTCGAGCAGGCCACTCAAAAAGCGGGGGAAACTATTAGCTTCGTCTCCGATAACTGGTTGTTGCGAAGATTGAGCGGTGTGTTTCGCTTAGATTGGTTGGTAGGTGCTGCCGATAGTGTTGACCTCGCCAAAGCAGAGGCAGATGTGAGAAAGCTGCAAAAAGAATATCCAGAAGAATCACCCAGCCAGATCGCGCACCGGATTATGGTGGAAAAAGCGGTTTATGCTGGCGGTGTGGGACTGGTTAGCAGCATTTTACCGGGAGAAGCTTTGCTTTTGTTCGCTCTGGATTTGGCCACAACCACGAAGTTACAGGCGGAAATGATTTATCAGATTGCCGCTGCCTATGGGCTAGATTTGAAAGAGCCAGCACGTAAGGGCGAAGTTTTGGCTATTTTTGGGTTGGGATTGGGCGGTAGTCGCGCTGTGAAGGCGGGTTTGGGTATTCTGCGAAATGTACCGCTTGCCGGCGCTGCGATCGGTGCTTCTTCCAATGCGGTTATGCTATACTCCTTGGGCTATGCGGCTTGTCGGTTTTATGAAGCTAAGTTAAACGCACCTACTGCTGTAACAACGCTGGCAGATTTGGAGATCGGAAGCGATAGTTACTTAGAAACTGCGATCGCGCAACAAAAAGTAATGGATGGTATTTTGGTTCACGCGATCGTCGCCAGTCATCCAGAAAAATCTTGGTCAGAAATTCTACCTCAGTTACAAACTTTCAACCTCAGCCAAACTTCTTTAGAAACAATTGCTGCTAATATCCAGTCGCCTCAACCTTTAGATACGCTTTTGGCTCAGCTTAACCGCGATTATGCCATTCCTCTGCTGGCTCAGTGTTACAGAATCGCTCAGGCCGATCGTGTCATTACCCCAGCAAAAAATGAACTAATGCAAAGAATTGCCGAGAAATTCGATCTTGACTTAAATGGAATTAGGGAAATGGTGAAACCGCAAAGCTAGGTTTTGCAGAGGTCACTAAAAATAAAAGCTTGTTTTGAGTGATATATATCACTCAATGTGATAAATATTATCACAAGTACTTATCCCAATAGATCACAAGTACCTGTAGACAGATTGGTCATATTGGGGAAATACGAGTGTTTTGGCTGTCGATGCAGGTGATGAGGAGTATATGAAAACAATCTTAACAATTAAATGGCTCATGGAGACGATCGCGCTGCAATTTCTTGCCCTGAGCTTGGCGTCGCTGTTGCTGATGTGGTTTGCTAGATCCGGATGGTGAACTACCTACACTGACCTTTGGTACAGTGTAGGCTTCCCAACTCATTGGGGATTGCCTCGGACTTGGTGGATTTTTTACGTCCAGAAGTCTTTGGTCTTACATCCCCTCCTTGGGCAGAAGCGCTAGTTCCTAATGCCAAAAGTCGCAATCCTTCATTTCTAATATTTATTGCAGCATTAACATCTCTATCATGCTGTTTCTAACAGTGAGGACAATCTACAAACCTTACTACCAATGAATCATAACCGTTTTGCAGCATTGGGATTGATAGTAGGGTCTCACTACAAAGTTGAGATGATGGGAAGAAACGACCTATTTCAAGATAAGTGTGTCCAAATCTTTCAGCTTTGTATTTGAGCATGGTTTGAAACATCCCCCATACTTTGGCACTAATAGCTTTTGCTAAGTTGGGATTTCTCACCATGTTTTTAACTGCTAAATCTTCTACACAAATAACTTGGTTTTCGTATGACAACCTAAGACAAATATTTTGTTCGTTTCCACCATGTTTTCTTCCCTCGCTGTTTAACCTCTTGACTGGGGGCTAGGGCGTCGGGGTTATGGCGTCGGGGAAGAAGGAAGAGGGAGCGGGGGTGCGGGAGAACGAGATAGCGGGAAGAAATTCTTAATTTTGACTTTTGACTTTTGACTTTTGACTTTTGACTTTTGACTTTTGACTTTACCCAGCCGCTGTCAAGAGCGTTATCCTGATGAGGGACGCCCTTACCAAAACACCAATGATCAAAAGATTAGCAATAACGTTGTGTTTGTTGACAGGTTCGATCTGGGGGAGTGGCTATATACCGACTGCACTAGCTGCCGATCCCGTTCCCGTCACCGCCACGCCAGAACAGATTTTGGGAAATCCTACTCTGAGTTTGCAAGATTTGCCGCCTGGGTTTAAGGAACTGCCACCCCAGATAGCAGCTGAAGTCAGTTCCAAGTTTGAAGGTCTCAGACAGCAGCTGATCGAAGCCGGGATGAAGCCGAATAAGTTCTTTGCTTACGTACATCCGCAAACTTTTCAAATAGTTTTCGGTTTTACCGGTACGATCGCGAATCAGCCCGATCGAGCTAATTTCGATGCTATTATCAAGCAGATTCAGGAACCGGAGTACCAGCAAGAACTAATCGCTCAATATAGGGAAGCCCTGAAGTCAAGACAGGGAATTGAGATTTTGGAGTACGGTATTATCCCGGAACTGAATAATGTTGCGGAAGCTTCAACGGGTATGACCGTATCTGTGTCGATGCAAGGGCAACCGTTACGTCTGGATGTAGCTGCGTTTCGTCGTAGCAATGTGGGAGCTTTTACGGGTATTATGTACCCCAAGGATCGAGTACCGACGGCCCAGTTGGGCGCGATCGCCCGCCTGTTAGACAATCGGATTTTACAGGCATCTTCTGGAGTCAGTCCCACAGATACAGTCGATCCTCAGATTAGCCCAACGACTACTGGTACAACCGATTCTGGCGTTATTCCGACAACTGGCACAACCGATCGCGCAGTCAGTCCCACTATTGATACAGGCGATTCCAGTGTCGATCGTCCCGGCGCAGAAGAAATTAGATAACCAAAAGATTTTTCTTTACGGCGTCGCTGAAGCTATGACGCCGTAGCTATTTTATAAAATATTGTTTTTGAGTAAAACTTACCATATTTGTGTCATTTTAAAAATATATAATTAGTAAATTTAAATAAATTACAGAATAAATTAACAATTAAAGCAGTAAAAATTAAAGAAAAGATATTTCATTTTAGTGCTATATTGTATTTAATTTTGGTGATTAACTTTAATTAATTGTCACTTAAACTCAGAAGCAACTTTAACTGCAAAGAAGTATGGCCTGAGCAAAAGTTAGTTCTAGTATGAAAGCATAAGTGAAAAATCGGAAAAACGAGCATGATAGAGGCTGAAAGCAAAACTAGCCACTGGTGGCAGCGTATACCACTCTATTTGCAGATTGCGATCGCCCTGATCCTGGCAGTGTCGGTAGGGATTTTATTGGGTGGGGGAAACCCCGCAGCAGGTAATATCGCCCTCATTAACAACCTTGCAGTTCCCTGCGACTTGGTGCTGAAGATTTTGCGTGCCCTCGCTACACCATTGATTTTGTTAGCAGTAGTCCACACATTCCTCACCGCCAACATTCCCGGAACCGCAGGAAGACGTCTGTTCGTCTTGCTATTAACGAATACCACAGTTGCGATTCTGATCGGTCTTTTAGTTGCCAATATCTTGCAACCGGGCAAATGGGGTCAGATCCGTGCCCCAGAGGGGTCAGCTGACAACATTAAGAATCTCGATCCTTGGGCATTACTGCAAAATATGGTGCCTAGTTCCGTTGTTGAACCCCTTGTGAATAACAACGTCCTTCAAATTATCGTTATCGCTCTCAGTTTTGGAATTGTGCTGCGTGCTTTGAAAAAAGAACAAGTTGCCAGCAACAAAATAAACTATGAGGCACTTGAGTGGGTAATCGGCACTTTATTCGACGCAGTGGTACGCATTTTGGAATGGGTGATTGCCCTCATACCCCTGGCAGTTTTTGGTATCGTTGCCAAAACAGTTGCTTTAGAGGGTTTCACACCATTTAAATCTCTGGGTGCTTTAATTATCGCCGTGCTGGTGGCGCTATTTTTGCAAGCCTGCTACTACTTGATCCGGGTAAAAATTGGTTCCTGGGTAAATCCGCTACAGTTCTTAACAGGTGGATTCGATGCGTTTATGACAGCGTTTTCGACTTCTTCCTCAACTGTGACAATGCCCATCACATTTCGGGTTTTGCAAGAAAAAATTGGTTTGCGAGAATCTTCCGCTTCTTTGGGGGCATTAGTCGGCAGCAATTTCAACAACGACGGTACAGCACTTTACGAAGCGATGGCGGCTTTGTTTATTGCCCAAGTTTTGAATCGAAATCTCGATTTGTTGCAGCAGTTAATTGTGGTGTTAACCTCCGTTTTTGCTTCTGTGGGTGCAGCTGGCATTCCCAATGCGGGGTTGGTAACAATGACGCTAGTGTTTAGTTCGGTTGGTTTGCCAACACAGTACATTGCTTTGCTGATTACTGTAGACTGGTTTCTCGATCGCTGTCGCACGGCGATTAACGTTATGGGCGATATGACTGTCAGCGCTTTGCTTGATGGCAAGCAAAAAAAGCCAGATGTTGAAATGATTGGCTCTGAATCAGAGCAACTAGAATAAGTACCCTGCGGGGTGATTTTAAATTTCATCCGCTCTGTAAAGATCTGAATTAATAGCAAAAATTTTCAATCGATCGAACTCAGTTATGTCATCACCTTTTTATCGCCCAATTCTAGGTAATTTTGTGATTATCGGCAAGCAACCTGATGGAGATTCCATCCGCTTTGTTGCAGATAATCCCAATCTTTATCAATACCTTCACCGCGCTTATCGCATTAAGCCTTCCCGTGTGGACGGTAGCGTACAATTACGTCTGGAGGGAATCGACGCACCCGAAACTCATTACGGCAAAGCCGCTCAACCTTTGGGCAAAGAAGCACGCGATCGCTTTTTAGACTGGATTGGTTTTAAAAATATTGAATACAAAAAGAACGAAGTTCTCAATTCCGAGCCGAATACTGTACCGGGAGCTATTCTGACAAAGGCAGCCGATGCTAACGGTCGTCCTATTTCTTATGTAATTCTACAAACAGACGGTTTAGAAGATCAAAAATGGGTGATGGTTGATGATGAACTGTTAGAAAAAACAGCAAACTACCATATGATTTCTACAGGATATGCTTATTATACGGTTTATACTTCTACACCGTTCACTCATCGGCAGCTACTGCGTAGAGTAGCTGAAACTGCGCGAGAAAAAAAACTTGGTATTTGGAAAAAAGATACAACAAGCGAGTTTATTTTAGATGATGCAGAAGATATAGGCCCTAAAGGACAATTAATTCTGCCCAAGCTGTTCCGTCGTTGTACAGATTATTTAAAAGCTGTAGAAGATGGCTTTCGCGGCAATTTAGAAGATTGGCTAATCGATACATCTAAAATGCTTTCGCGCAACGAGAACGATCGCTTGGTTCTGAAAGATTCTACAGAAGTGCGGCTAAGCGAAATTTTGGAGCAAAGAAACAGCAAAATAGTTTTCCAAGCAGATTTACTTGACATCACTTTCGTGGAAAAATAGCTATTTTTTAATGATTTCCACAAAGATAGGTTTTGTTAAGCCAGGACAACCAACCTACCTTTAGCGAAAGCTAAAATAGAGTTAGCCGAATTTGGCTATAACAAATATGGGACAAACAATAGGTCTTTTAGTATTCCTCGGTTATCTCATCCTTTCCGGTCTGAAACTAGACCGGGAATATCAACGGGGCGTTATCTTTCGCCTGGGTAGAAGTAAGGGAATAATGGGGCCAGGTATGTACTGGGTTATTCCCTTTGTAGACCAAAAAACCCAGGTGGATATTCGCACCAAAACTGTGAATATCGAACCGCAAGAAACGGTCACTGCTGATAGCGTTACGATTCGAGTTAATGCTGTACTCTATTACCGAATTCTTGACGCGATGAAAGCGATTACTAAAGTCGAGAATTATGAAATGGCGGTTTATCAAACAGCATTGACGACTTTACGCAATGTCGTCGGGCAAAATATGCTGGATGATGTATTGCAAAATCGGGATAAAATTAACACGAAAGTGCAAGAAATTGTTGATGAAATCACCGAACCTTGGGGAATCGTGATCGAACGGGTGGAAATGAAAGATGTGGAAATTCCCCCTAATATGCAGCGGGCGATGGCAAAAGAAGCCGAAGCATTGCGAGAAAAACGCGCTCGGATAATTAAAGCTGCGGCTGAACAGGAAGCTTCCATTAAGTTAGCGGAAGCCTCCCGAAATATTTCTGCTAATCCGGCGGCGTTGGAGTTACGAAGATTGCAAATGCTAACGGAAATTGGGGCAGAAAATAACACAACAACGATTATTATGATGCCGTCGGATATTGTGCAAGCTGCTAAAACTTTACCTGCAATGCTGGCTAATAATAATCAGACAGCTTTGCCGAAAGGGAATGAAACTGAAGCACTTCCTTTTCAGCCAGAAGTATTTCTTAACAGCGGGAAGCGAGTTGCGGAGGACGACCTCTCAGACCAGTCATAAGTTGCAGTGCATAAACTTTAATTGGCGGAACTGTTCGGAGTATCCATAAGCCGAATCGACGCATGGCGACTACTGGTAACCAATTGTTAGAAAAAACGCGATCGAGAAAATCTGTAAATCCCAAAATGGCTAGGTTTTCTCGTTTTCGCCAACTTTCGTAGCGTTTGAGGACTTGGATATCGCCGATATCTTTGCCTTGTTGGTGGGCAGTTTGGATAATTTCAGCTAAAGCACCTGCATCGCGAATTCCCATATTAATTCCCTGTCCGCCGACGGGGTGGCAGCAGTGGGCGGCGTCGCCAATTAAAGCTAATCTGGGGAGAGTGTAGCGATCGCTCTGCATCAACTGCACTTTAAACAAAAATCGCGACCCCTCCAACTCCAAACGCCCCAACAGTCCGCCCATCCGGCGTTCCAGTTTCTCGATAAATTCCTTTTCGTCTAATACTCTCAACGCTTCCGCTTCCGCGTGAGGTGCAGTCCAAACTACGCGACAGCGATTTCCCGGTAGCGGTAAAATTCCTGTTGGGCCGCTAGGCCAAAAACGCTCAAAAGCAGTGTTATTGTGCGGTTTCTCTGTTTTAATTGTAGCCACAACGCAAGATTGCCAATACTGCCAACCGCGAGTGCGGATACCAGCGGATTCGCGGATGCGCGATTTGGCACCATCTGCGCCTATCAGCAAGCGGGTGCGGATTTTGGATTTTGATATTTCTCCGACCGTAGCAACTTCTAATTCCACAGCATCGGCTTGATATTCAGCTTTTATCACTTCAGCCGGACACAGCCACGAGACATTCGGGCAATTTTGCGCTAACTCCTGCAAGCAAGTCAGCAGGACTTGGTGTTCTGCGACATAGCCCAGCGCCTCTGTGCCCAAATCGGTGGGGTAAAATTGCACCACACCGGGATGGTCGGTATCTGATAGACGAATATGTCGATAAGTGACGATTTGGGGCAATATTTTGTCCCAAATGCCGATTCCTTGAAAAATTCGTTCCGAAAGCAGGGAAATGTTATAAGCTTGTCCTTTTGCCGCCGCGACAGACTGAGGTTTTGCTTCCATCAGGATTATTTTCAGCCCGGAGTCTTTTAAGGCACAGGCGAGGGTGAGTCCGGCAATACCGCCGCCGACGATGGCTAAGTCGCAGTCATAGCCCAGTTGCGGTGTGGATAGGGTTTCAGCTAGCTGTTCCAGGGCCATTTTTAAGAAAAGTTGGGAAACTATTAAGGATATATACTTAATTTTATTGTGACGGAAAGAAGCGATCGCTTTCAAGGTCGATGAGCGACTGCTTTACAGCCGTTTTCAGGCCACTGAGGTACAGAGAAACGCGGTAAAAGCTCTTATTTAGCTTGTTCTGGGGTGTAGCTGATTCGATCTCCCAGTCAGACCCACGTCCCTAAACACACAAAGGTCGAATGGGATTGATTCTTAATTTTTAGTAAAGACATTGGAATTTTCTTGCAAAAATCTGTTTCATAATGTAATAATTTTACTTAAGAGGGATGCACTTACAAAATTGCTTTATTACTGAGATATTCTCGATCGAACAGAAGTTATCTTATCCCAAACAGTTCCAAATATTTTTTGTGATTGTTTTCGATTGTGTAAAACCTAACTTTTTGAAAAAATAAATAATCATATTCTTAAATAAGCCGAATTTTAGCTTAGTTTTTTGCTAACCTGATGATTTCGTTGAAGTTACCTAATGTAAATTTTACTTTAAAAATGTAAAAAAACAATTACAAATATGAGAAAAAGTAGCCACAGATTTAATGATTTTTTTTCTTCGCTTAATTGCCAATATTTGGCAGTTAGCAAAAAAATGTCTAACCGAACTGTATTGGTCTGCCGGGACACTTAACCCCTCGTTTTATAGCGAAAGTCGGATCGATCGGACTAAAGAAGTTTTGCTAAGAGAATTTTCCCTATGAGCGACAGAGTTACAGATGTGGCAGGCTTTCAGCGCAAGGTAAAATCTGAATCTAGCTACTAAACTGCCAATCTTTATGTTTTAACGGTGCGTTTTTACAAATTTTTCACGAGCTTCTTATTATAATAAAAAGACTATTAAAGCATTCTAGAGAGCGTAGCCATGACTGTCCAACCATTGCCTCAATATCATATATGTGAAAATTTCAACAAACTGTTAGGCAAATACCGTTTAACAGAGGAACTTTATACGGGTGAACGCACCATTGTTTATCGAGCGGTGCCGGAAGAGTGGGGTAAAGAATTTCCATCTGTAGTGCTGAAGTTACTACACCAAGAGTACCCCACTTTTAACGACTTGCTCCTATTTCGCAATCAGTATACGATTGCCAAAAATCTGAATGTTTCAGGAATTGTCCGTCCCTTTTGTTTAGAGCATTATCGCAACGGTTATATTTTAGTGATGGAAGATTTTGGGGGTATTTCCCTACGAAATTATACTAAAAATAAAATTTTATCATTGATAGAAGTATTAGAAATCGCCCAACAAATGGCGTTAATTTTACATGAAATCCACCTTAATCAAGTAATTCATAAAGATATTAAAGCAGCGAATATATTAATTAATCCTACCACTAAAAAGGTAAAAATAATTGATTTTGGCATTGCTTCATTATTACCAAAAGAAACTCAAGAAATCAAAAATCCCAATAGTTTGGAAGGAACATTAGCCTATTTAGCACCAGAACAAACTGGACGCATGAATCGCGGCATTGATTATCGCGCTGATTTCTATGCTTTAGGTGTAACTATATTTGAATTATTAACCGGAAAATTACCTTTTGATTCCCAAGATCCAATGGAATTGTTGCATTGTCATCTTGCTCAACAACCGCCAAATATTCACAGTATTAACCCTCAAGTCCCAGCGGTAGTAGCAGCAATTGTAACTAAATTGATGGCGAAGAATGCAGAAGACCGCTATCAGAGCGCTTTGGGATTGAAGTATGACTTGGAAATTTGTTTAAATCATTTAAAATCAACAGGTAAAATCGTTAATTTTTCGATCGCACAAAGGGATACATCAGACCGATTTATCATTCCTGAAAAACTTTACGGAAGAGAAAAAGAAGTAAATACGCTTTTGGAAGCGTTTGTGCGCGTAGCGTGTCTGGAAGACGATCGCATTGCCAATGGCACAGCTGAAATAATGTTAGTAGCGGGATTTTCAGGGATTGGTAAAACCGCCCTTGTCAATGAAGTCCACAAACCAATTACTCGCCAGAAAGGGTATTTCATCAAAGGCAAATTTGACCAATTTAATCGCAACATCCCCTTCTCTGCATTTGTACAAAGTTTGCGGGATTTAATGGGTCAATTATTGTCAGAATCAGACGCGCAATTGGCTGCTTGGCGAACTAAGCTTTTAGAAGCGCTGGGAGAGAATGGCCAGGTTTTGATTGAAGTAATTCCCGAACTAGAAATAATTATTGGCAAACAATCACCAGCGCAAGAATTATCGGGAACAGCGGCACAGAATAGGTTTAATTTGCTATTTCAAAAATTTCTTCAAGTCTTTACAGCAAAAGAACATCCGTTAGTAATGTTTCTGGATGACTTACAGTGGGCAGATTTGGCTTCCTTACAGTTGATAAAATTGCTAATGGAGGATAAGAGCTATTTACTTTTGTTGGGAGCTTATCGAGACAATGAAGTTTCACCTGTTCACCCATTTATATTAATGGTAGAGGAACTCAAAAAAGCAGGTAAAACAGTTAACAAAATTACCCTCACCCCCCTAGCTTTTGAAGATACGAATCAGTTGGTTGCCGATACTTTCCTTTGTTCAAGTGAGCGTTCGCGCCCCCTGAGTGAATTAATCGCTCGCAAAACCAAAGGTAATCCCTTTTTCACTACACAGTTTCTCAAGGCGTTATCCGAAGATGGGCAGATTACCTTTAATCGCGAACAAGGTTATTGGGAATGCGATATTGCCCAAATCAATGCGCTATCGCTCACCGATAATGTGGTCGAATTTATGGCACAGCAGTTACAGAAATTGCCGAACGAAACCCAACAAATACTTAAGTTATCTGCTTGTATTGGCAACCAGTTTGATTTAAATACACTATCAATTGTGTCAGAAAAATCAGCAGCAGATGCAGCGATGGCTTTGTGGAAAGCCTTGCAGGAAGGAATGATTCTGCCGCAAACTGAAGTTTATAAATTTTATGTAAGTCATGACGATACAGATGCGAAGGTTAACAATATTGAAAATGTTGCTTATCGTTTTTTGCACGATCGAGTTCAACAAGCCGCCTATTCTCTAATTGAACCAGCACAAAAGCAAGCCACCCATCTCAAAATCGGTACTTTGCTTTTAGCAAATTTATCATTTACACAAAGAGAAGAACGTATTTTTGAAATAGTCAATCATTTAAATATTGGCAGCACATTAATTACCGAAACAACTCGCAAAGAAGAACTAGCAAGGCTGAATCTGTTGGCAGGGACTAAAGCGAAAGCTTCTACAGCATACTCTGGCGCTTTGACATACATTAAGGCAGGGATGGAACTTTTACCTACTAATTGCTGGGAACGCTATTACGAACTTACCTTTGCGTTATTTAAAGAACGAGCCGAAGTTGAGTATTTGAATGGGAACTTTGAGCAAGCAGAAATTTGGCTTCAGCAAACAGTCGAAAATGCAAAAACACCGCTCGAAAAAGCCGAAGTTTACAATATGTCCATCGTACAATATACCCTGCAAGCCAAGTACCCAGAGGCAATACAGTCTGGTCGCCAAGCGCTGGCTTTAATTGATATAGATTTACCTGAAGAAAACCTCGATCGAGTCCGAGATGCAGAACTCGCGCTGGCTGAAAAAACATTAAAAAATCGCTCATTTTCTGAGTTAGCTGATTTGCCAATTATGGGAGAAGCAGAAAAAAAGATGGCAATTAAGCTATTAATTAGTATGGGGCCTCCTACCTATCGTTCTCATCAAAGATTGTGGTCTGTAATTTGTGCCAAAGCGATCAATTTATGCTTGCAATATGGAAATACACCGGAGATTGGATATATTTACCCGGCTTTTGGTGGTTTACGAGGATATGCTTTGGATAATTATCAAGGTACAGGCGAGTTACTGGATGTTACTCTCAAGTTAATGCAAGGCTTTAACAATAAATCAGCCGAGAGTGTTGGTTACCTAATGATTGGTAGCTCTTTGAGACATTGGTCACATCCGTTAAAAGTCGCTAGTGAAGATTATCTTTCCTCTTATAAAGTGGGTTTAGAGTCTAGTAATTTGCAATATGCAGCTTACGCTTTTGGGCATAATATGTATTGCCGCTTCTATCAAAGTATTCGCCTGCAAGAACTGTGCGATGAAATTGCAACATCATTAGCCTTCAGTCAGAAATATAAAAATCAGTGGGCGATCGATCTTTTTATAGGCGGTCAGAGGATCGTTTCTGAATTGATGGGGACAACTGTTGAGTGGAATGAATCGGAATATCTGGAACAGTGCCGCCAGCATAAAAACTGGCAAGTAATTTGTATTTACAATATTCTCAAAAGTCAGGTTCTTTTCTTTTATGGGCGGCTGGAGGAAGCATTCCACTACGGTGAACAAGCCGAACGAGAAATTATCAATGTTGCACCTCAAGGATTGCTGCCATACGCTCATCATTGCTTTATTTATGCCTTGCTGCTTTTGGCACGATATCCAGAAATATCTAAAAATCAAAGATTAGAGTATTGGCAAAAAATATCGAATTATCAGAAAAAATTGGAAATTTGGTCGCAAAATAGTCCAGCTAATTTTCTTCATCTCTGTGATTTAGTTAAGGCTGAAATGGCTCGAATTTCTGGTAATTATTTAGAGGCGATAACCAATTACGATCGCGCCATATCTGGAGCCAAAGCTAACGAATACATCCAAGAAGAAGCCCTCGCCAACGAACTCGCTGCTAAATTTTACCTGGCTTGGAGTAAAGAGAAAGTTGCCGCAGGCTATATGCAAGAAGCCTACTACTGTTATGCCCGGTGGGGAGCAAAAGCCAAAACTGATGACTTGGAAAAACGCTATCCCGAACTACTTCAACCCATCCTTCAGCAACAAAAACACCACCTAAATCCGCTAGCAACCTTAGCAAAAGTCAGCGGTATTTCACTACATACGGTAACTAGCTCATATAATAGTGGTAGCACGAGTATTTCTGATGCTTTGGATTTTACCTCAGTTCTCAAAGCTGCTCAAGCTATCTCCAGCAGTATTAAACTTGATGAATTACTCAAGCAACTGACTCAAATTATCTTGCAAAACTCTGGTGCAGATCGATGTATCTTGCTGTTCCCTACTGAAAATCAATGGCAAGTGAGAGCTATTACCACACCCGACATTACAGAATTACGCTCGGAATCGATAGATAATTATCCTCATCTTCCTATTGCCCTAATTCAGTATGTCAAAAACACGCGAAAAATGGTTGTGATTGATGACTTAAAAACAGATTTACCCTTAATTGATAATTATCTGTTGCAACATCAGCCAAAAAGCGCTTTGTGTTTGCCTGTCCTCAACCAAGGAGATTTGGTAGGGATTTTGTACTTGCAGAATCAAACAACGACAGGAGTATTTACGAGCGATCGCATCCTCGTCCTTAACTTTCTCTGCACTCAAGCGGCAATTTCTTTACAAAATGCTCAACTCTATCAACAAGCGCAACAAACTTTGACTGACCTCAAACAAGCTCAATTACAAATCGTACAAAGTGAAAAAATGTCTGCTTTGGGCAATTTAGTAGCTGGGGTAGCGCACGAAATTAATAACCCAGTTGGGTTTATTTCTGGTAATTTAACAGAAGCTAAAACCTGTTTAGAGGATTTAATTGAACACTTCAATTTGTATCGCGATAAATTTACTCCTACTCCAGAAATAAAATACCATGCAGAACAGATAGATTTAGAGTATGTTTTGTCGGATTTACCGAAAATGTTTAGTTCTATGCAGCTAGGCTGCGATCGCATTAAAAATATTAGTACCAGTCTCCGCACTTTCTCTCGCGCTGACAAAGACTATCAAGTATCTTTTAATATTCACGAAGGGATTGATAGCGCAATTATGATTCTTAAACATCGCCTCAAAGGAAATGATAGCCGACCCCAAATTCAAATTATAAAAGAATATGGTGAAATTCCAATAATCGAATGTTTTCCCGGCCAATTAAACCAGGTATTTATGAATATTTTGGCCAATGCGATCGATATGTTTGATGACATGGGTCAAAACTATTCGTTTGCATATTTCACGAAGAATCCGCAACGAATTACAATTAAAACGGAAGTGCTGAAAAAGTCAAACCGAGTTGCTATTAATATTAAAGATAATGGTTTGGGAATGGACGAAAACGTTAAATCCCGAATATTTGAACATTTATTTACTACGAAAGCAGTGGGTAAAGGCACAGGTTTGGGATTGACGATCGCCCGTCAAATCGTTGAAGAAAAACATGGTGGCTCTATTCATTGCTATTCTAGGCCCGGAGAGGGTACTGAATTTATAATTCAGCTTCCAATTGCAAAGTAAGTTGGCCATTGGCATCTGCTCGGATATCGATCGAATTAAGGCGCGATCGCGTGAAATTCAACTGGTTTTCACTACAGTCTGTAGTACTTGTGCGGTGTCGTTCAATTGAGCGAAAGCCTGATTGGTCTTTTGGAGAGATTCCACAATTTGTTGAGAAGATTCGCTTAAGTTAGAGATAGCGAGACTGATTTGAGTAGCACCTTCATATTGTCCCTCCATTCTTTGGCTAACAGTCTCGAATTGGGGTGTGAGGCTTTGCATTTGTTCGATCGCTAGCGCGATTTGTCCGCCAACGCGACTTACTTGTTCCACATAGTTTTTCACTTGTTGGCTGAACTTTTCCATTTCCATCACCCCAGTACCAACAGAGTTTTGAATATCTTTCACCATCTCTTCAATTTCTTGGGAAGCAATAGTAGCGCTATTAGCCAGCTGACGCACTTCTCTAGCAACTACTGCAAAACCTGCCCCGTATTGTCCCGCTTTCTCCGCTTCAATGGCGGCGTTGAGCGATAATAAATTGGTGCGATCGGCTACTTTGCTGATGCTATTAACTACTCTATTAATATTAGTTACTTTTTCATTTATCGATGCGAGTTTCGCAGATATAAAGTTAGTCGCAGTAGCCAACTGACTCATTGTTGTCGCCATTTCCATTAAGCTGGCTTGACTGTTCCTGGCGGCTAAAGCAGTGGCTTGGGCTTTTTCGGTAATTGTTTCGACCGTTTTGACTAATTGTCCAGAAGTAGTGGCAATTTGTGCCGCCGTTGCTTTTACTTCGTTAGTGGAAGCTGCTTGCTGTGCGACTGTCGTTTCTAACTGCTTACCTGCTGACGCGATTTGACTGGAGGTAATCGTAATTTTTTGACCAACTCCATCAGCCTGAAAAATGATGCCGTTGAGTTTTTCAAAGGAGTCTTTCAATTGTGTTGCCATTTGGTTAAACGATTTTGCCAGTTGTCCCACTTCATCAGTGCGATCGATATCAACTGTTTTATCCCATTCTCCTTTAGCAAAATTTTTCGCTGCTAAATTCAGTTGCACAAGCGGCTGCGTTACCCAAAGGCTAGTGATAAAACTAATGATAATTGCTACTACTAAAGCCGCCATACTCAGCATAATAGTGGTACGGGTATTGGCATTAATTTCTGCCATGAAATCGGATTCGGGAATCACCACCACAATCAGCCAATTTAGCCCCAATTCATCTTGCCAGGGAATTACTTGCACGAATTGGCGTTGTTGATTGAATTGAAAGTCAATCCGCTCACTCTTAGCAATTTTACTTAAGTTACCAAATTTATCGGTTAAATTTTGGGCTGTGGCGCGAATTAGAGGGTCTTTAATGTCAAGCACTTGTAGGCGTTTGGCTTCATCTCCCTCTATCCGGAAAGGTTTTTCATCAGTGGAAGTACTCACGACCAAACCGTCACGTTCCAATATGAAAACTTTGCCAGTTGGACTGACTTTTAAATTTTTTAAGAAGGTATTAAGTTGAGAAAGGATCAAGTCAACTCCGATCGCGCCTAGCAGTTGGCGAGTTCGATTGTAAACTGGATAACTAGAGGAAATTGACATGATTTCCGGTCGATCGTCCCAGTTGTAGATTGCACTCCACACTGGTTTACCAGCTTTCACCGGCGCGTCATACCAATCTTCATTACGGAAATCATAGTCTTCGGCTCCGATGACGCGAATCGGTTTTCCTTGATTATCCAGCGCATATCGTTTATACCGACCATTGTCAGAAGGTCGCATCAATTCCATATACAAACTACCATCACTTTCTCGACCGATCCCGATAAATTCACCTTTGACGCTGCCAAAGTTGACGTAACCGACATCTTTAAATATTTGCATTTGCTTGTAAAAATAACGACCCAAAAGTTCCAGGTCTTCTAAATTTAAGTTTCCTAACTCATAGGCAGCTAGGTTCATTTGGTTTATTTGATGGGGAGTAACTAAAAGAGTATCCAAGTGTTGAGAAATCCGCGAACTAGCTTGACTCTGTAACTGAGAAGCCAGATTTGCGATCGCAGTTTGTCCGTTTTTATAAGAAAGGTAGCCAACTATTCCCACAATGCCAACAATCTGTAACGCAAAGGGAACAATCAAGACAGTTCGCAGCGAAATTTTACCGAAGATCTTTTGAAAAATGGGAGTTTTAGTTGTGGGCATAAGTTTTCAAGTTATCTGTGGGTTAAAAAACCGGGTTTCTTTTGCTGAAAGAGCGTGCTTGTTTGGATTGTGCAAAGAAACCCGGTTTCTGATTTCCTCACTTCTTTTTCTAAAGATCGTACTTGCTTGGATCGTGTAAAGAAACCCGGCTTTTGATTTCCTCACTTAAAAGCTTTTCTTGCCACACGCTAAGCCATACTGACAGACATCAACTCATCTGCCATATCAAAATTCGCCGTTACATTTTGTACGTCATCCAAATCTTCCAAGGCATCCATTAACTTCATTAGCGATCGCGCCTGCATCGGGTCTGTTACTTCCAGCGTATTCCCCGGTATCCAACGCACTTCTGACTCGCTGACGTTAAAACCTTTTTCCTTTAAAGTTTTGCTGAGGTTTTCCAAGTTGGCGACATCGGTAAAAACTTCCGCACCTTCGCCTTCCTCCTCATCCTCAGTCAGTTCGTATGACTCGGCTCCACCTTCCAAGGATGCCTCCAACAGAGCATCTTCATCAACCGCACCGCGTAAAATGCAAACTCCTTTTTGCTGAAACATCCAGCTAACGCAGCCAGTTTCGCCCAAATTGCCGCCATATTTGCTCAAGGCAGCTCGCAAGTCGGCTGCTGTGCGGTTGCGATTATCTGTCAGCGCTTCTATGATGATGGCCACGCCTCCGGGGCCGTAACCTTCGTAGCGGATAGATTCCCAGCTGTCACCAGCGCCGAGTTTGCCAGCACCTTTGGCGATCGCACGTTCGATATTTTCGTTGGGAATGCCAGCTGCTTTTGCTTTTTCGATCGCCGTCCGCAGTTGAAAATTGCCTTCCGGGTCTGGTATTCCCGTGCGTGCAGCCACGATCATCTGCCGCGATAATTTGGCGAAGATTTTCCCTTTGACGGCATCCACTCTCGCTTTTTGCCGCTTGATGTTCGCCCACTTACTGTGTCCAGCCATAGACGCGATTTCAAACAAATACAATTAACTTCATCTATCCAATCTCTAGGATAGGCCGATCTTGGCCTCAACTGCTGCTTTTGTGCGATCGTCGCTCTCGGAACTATTAGCTTATTTTGCCTTTTTTGTCAAGTGTTCTGAATATCAAAGACGCGGTAAAGATAAATATGCTACAGATGGACAATAAAGCTTTTATTCCCCATACTATTCCCAAACTATTTGCAGATTGAGAACAAAACCAGGTAATATATCTTCTCCCGATAATTCAGTTGGAGATGACAGCACTTCTACTGGTTTTCCTTGGCGATATATTTCCACTCGGCGCGTTTTTCGGTTAATTAGCCAACCGAGTTTGACTTCGTTATCCATATATTCTTGCATTTTTTCTTGAGTTTCTTTTAAACTGTCAGTCGGTGACATTAACTCCAGCACAAAATCCGGCGCAATGGGAGGAAATTTTTCTTTTTCGTCGGGTGTGAGGGCATCCCATCTTTCTTGTCTTATCCACGCTACATCCGGAGAGCGATCGGCACCTTTGGGCAGTTTAAAGCAAGTTGAAGAATCGAAACAAACTCCCAATTTAGTTTGTCGATTCCAAATTCCGAAATCAACTGATATTTCAAAATTACTCTTCCCAGTTTCTCCCCCTGTAGGTGGCATAACAACTAATTCTCCTTTGGCATTGCGTTCAAACTTAACATCGGGGTTTGACCGACACAGTTGATAAAATTGGTCGTCGGTTAGTTTGATGACGGAGTTGAAATTGATAGTAACGGCAGTCATAAAGGTTTTTGCGATCGCACTCGTTTGAATAAGAAAAGTTAGATTCTAGATTTACCACAACTCTAAAATCTAGAATCATTAGGATTAGCCTACAATCTGCTAGCACAAATAGCCGCACCGATGAGTCCAACCTGCTGGTTAAGCACTATATGCACTGGCATCTTTTCCAGTAAAGGTCGCATCCTTCCTTTGTTAGTAAAAGCGTGGATAAAACTACCTTCTTGCATTAGAGGTAAATTTTTGGCAGCGATACCACCAGCAATATAAACACCGCCATAAGGTAGAAGTTTGAGAGCGAGATTGCCAGCTTCTGCACCGTAAGCTTCTACAAACATTTGCATCGTTTGTTCGGAGAGGCGATCGCTCTTTGCTAAAGCAGCTTTACTAATAGCAGCCGCTGGATCGACCGTCTTTTCAATCCGTCCGGTTTGTTGTTTCCAACTCCTCACAATTTCCTGAATTTCTGGTGATTCATGGCAATAGTTTCTGTCTCTTAAAAATTGGTAAATCGCCACAATTCCTTGGCCCGAAACCACCCTTTCTACAGAAATTCGATCGATATCGTGTTTATCCCGCAGGTATTTTAATAAATCGAATTCTAACTCCGAGCGGGGCGCAAAGTCAGCGTGCCCGCCTTCCGAACCGAAAACCTCATAGGTGTTTCCCTGCGGAACTAAAAAGCCTTGTCCCAAGCCGGTACCAGCGCCAATTACCGCGATAGGGGCGTCTGGTTGGGGTTGACGATCTTGCAAAGTGTGCAAATCTGACTCAGTTAGTCCCAAAACGCCATAACCAACCGCAGCAAAGTCGTTAATTAGAACGATCGATCCAATTCCCAGTTCTTTTTCCAGACGTTTGGCGTCGAGTGCCCAAGTCAGATTGGTCAGTTTTGCTGTATTGTTGACAACTGGGCCTGCGATCGCAAAACAAGCCTTTTGCGGTAAGGGCGTATAGCCCAAATGTTCTGCTGCTGCGCCCAAAAATTTCTGCACTATTGGCACCAAATCTGGATAGTGGGGACTATCGTAAGTCGCCTCATCCAAGCTGTACATCGATCCCTCTGCTGGCAACTCCACCAATCGCAGAAGAGTTTTGGTGCCGCCGATATCGCCTGCCAATAACAATGTCATAGCTTTCGTGAAACCGCATTACTTTATTTAGTTTCTCTCAATTAGGAGGTATTTCCTCCTCTCGTTACTGAACCGATCGTATAAGCGTTCTGCTGCTGTTGGTATCCTCTGTCAGAAGTAATCTCAAACTTTAGTGGAACCGAATTACTTTCTCCGTTCGGGTCAAATGGGAAGTATCGCCATTTAATTCCATCACCCATTCTTGCTCGTAACGGATAACTTTGACCAAACAGCACAGGGCGGCATTGATTTCAGGTTTGGTTGTGACTCCCAGCAACCCCATTGCTGCACCCACAACCGATGCACCGTGTCCCACTAACAAGATATCTTCTGGAAACTCATCTGCAAGGCTTCTGGCAGTTTGGCCCGATCGTTCCAGTGCTGTTTCTCCCATTTCCGGATATTCGGCGATGACGCGAGAGGTGTAGGTGAGGTCGATGCGGGGATATAGCGCGTGCAATGCTTCCAGGGAGAGTTTTTCTGGGTGCGATCGCATCCACCTTGGATTTAACCATTCACTCAATCCTGATTCAACTTTAATCGGCAAATCGAGTGCTTCCGCAACTTGGTTAGCTGTTTGCACCGTTCGCAGAAACGGTGAGGCGAAAATGTGAGCGATCTTTTCTCCCTTCAGGCGTTGCCCCAGCTGCATCGCTTGAATAAAGCCATTATCTCCTTCATCGCCATCATATAGCGGCGGATCGTAGGGGCGTTCTGCGGTTAAAAACCATTCGGGGTTTACAAAGTCGAGGCGGTTGCCGTGTCGGGCGATCCAAACAGTTTGAGGCATAATCGGATTTTGGATGAGAGGATTTTGGATGGCGAGGTAACTAACCAGAAGTTTCGCAATCCTCATCTAGCGTATCCAATAACTGACGCGGTGTTAAAATTGCTATTTCATTTACTTCTCGATATAGAATCCCTTTTTTATCCAATAATTCGCGTAATTCGGGCGTTTGCTGTTTTGGCGGTGGTGGATTTTTTCTGATTTCATCTGTTATTGATTGAACGATCGCTTCTATTAACTCTAAGCGCTCTAACACCGATAACTTATCAGCTTCTCTGTGGATCTCTTGCCAAGACATAGACATAGTTGTGACTCTTTGCCAATTATTCAATACTAACTTCCAAACATAAGGTCGGTGTTTATTTACTCGGCCAAATCTTCACTATTTCCATCCAACATCTCCAAAAACTCGCTTGGTGACAAAATCGGTAACGTAGCACCCTCAAAATCTCGAAGATCGCGGGTGATAATGGCGGAAATTTTTAACCGATTTGCACAAGCAAGTTGTACAGCATCTTCAAAATCTCTCAAATTAGATGATAAGGCTCCCTCCAAGACGCGGCGGTTAACCGGGCAGATTCGCATAAGTGCAAGAATGTCAGCAATATACTGCTTGGCAATCTCAATACTTTTGATCTTTCTGGCAATGTAGAAGATATTGGTTAAAGTTGTTGCCGTTACATATCCTTCCACCTCTCTAGAGATTATTTTTTGTACTATAGCGTTAGCATCATTGAAAAATGGCTCTCGCTCCAGCATAAAATCAAGAATGATATTGGTGTCCAGCAATATCCGCATTAGAGATACTTTTCCTCCAAGCATTCTTCTAACATAACCTGAATTTCGGCATCATTTAAGGGTGGTGCATCTGTTTTCAGGCTGCCGCGCAATCGTTCCAATACTCCTGCTGGCACTGGTAAGCGTGGTTCGAGTTCATCCGCAAGTGATTGAACCATCGCTTCCACTAAAGCTAAGCGATCGATCACCGATAATTTGTATGCTTGTTTCTTCAATTCTTGTAATTCCATATTTTTTTATTCTCAATGGTCAACTAGATATTAACACTACTTTTGGGCTTTATGTCAGCAATTTTTAAATTCTTTTAATCCATTCTGCTAAAGCTAGTTCAACTAAAAAATCAACCATATCTATCTTTCCTAAAGGAGGATATACATCTTCTTTTGTCCCTAAATATAAACGTATGTATTGTTCAACCGTCCAATACTGATTAGCAGAATGAGAGCGCGACTCCTTTGGTTTGTAGGCAACATAGGAATATTCATCAAGATGACTAAGAAATGAATCTCTGGGAAACGATCTACTTGAAATTATCATTCTTCCCAGTCTTTTACAGCTATTATATTTATTTAGATTCGGCGAAATGGGTAACCACAAAATTAGGCATGGTCTGATTCGATTCCCATATGTATCTTTTTTACTAGAAATTTCGGCACATAGTTTACTCTTTCCCTTCCCATAGCTAAAAGTCCCAGAATTTACTTGCTCTTGTATTCGTTTATCAAAACTCATTATCTTTATCCGCATCTGCAATAACAGTTGACTATCAGCATCAGGAAATTTAGATAAAAGGTTAAGAAGCGCTCTGGGAGGACTGGGTATGTTATCAGTGCTTTCTCTTTCTCGATGTGGAATATCTACTTGTGAAAGTTTCCCAGTATCCACATCTTTCAACTGTAAATGAAATCTTTCGCCATCTACCAAAATCTCAAACTGTAAAAATTGTATATCCAGATGACAATACTTCCTATCTCTAAAGTTATCTTTATGAAAACTTGGCGCGATCGCAATTAACCCAATCGGTCGATCGTAGTCTATTTGCTCGCTGAAAGGTTTCTCTTCGCGCAAAACATCATAATAGCGAGTTAGCTGGTTAACAACATACCTATCTTCCACATTTTTCAACTCCAGTACGACTAGCTGCCTATTCTCACCCAGCGCTAAAATGTCGCACCTTTGCTCGTTTACAATATATTGACGCTTCAGAGGAGTTAAGCCGAATAGGGGTGTTAAATTAGCCCAGACGAAATCTTCCAAAACATCCTCATTCTCAAATTCCCAGCCTGTACCGGTTTTCCTTAAATTGACGTAAGTTACCATATTGCCCCTGTTTCAGAACTTTGCTAATTTTATTATTCCCACATCAAAACTTCGTTTAACTTCATAGTGCGATCGCCAGCAGACAAACGCATTCCCATCCCCAAGCCCCAGGCTTTAGGGACATCCCTCGGAGATAGAGATACCTCTGTGCCGGTTTTCGCCAAGGCATTACACTTTTTATAATTTAGTTAGGCCGGTTACTAGCAGCACTTTATCCATCGAGGAGTAATATATGCAAATCACCGACAGCGATCGCGTTACCATCCGCTGTGTTGTCGAAAGCCAACTGCAAGCGTTTCAAAACGACGACGCCGTTACAGCCTTCTCGTTTGCAAGTCCCGCAATTCAGGCAACATTCCAAGATCCCGAAAAATTTATGGAGATGGTAAGGAATCATTACCAACCAGTGTATCGTCCGCGATCGGTCGTATTTGACGATCTTGCCCTAGTCAACGGAAATTTAGCTCAAGCAGTCTTGCTACTCGATCGCAATGGTGTACCGATCAGGGCACTTTACCTGATGGAAAATCAACCTGACGGCAGTTGGAAAATTAACGGATGCTACCTCATTCCCGTAGAAGTGAATGCCACTTAAATACTCACACTGGCGGAAACACACGCAACATTTGATTGCCGCCTTTTTGAAATTCATAAGCCACCTGCCTGATTTCCAGCTTGTATCCCCGCATTTCCAACTTATCGATCGCAGGCTGGAGTAAAGGCGATACTTCTCCCGAAATATTCAAAATAGGAAAAATCCGCACCTCTCTAGCAACTCGACTCATTTCCAAAATCGAAGCAAGATGAAATTCCTCTGAAAGTCGATCGGAGTAAGTAAACAGAAAATGAGAACATAACGCTAAATCAAACTGATTCTTATTGAATGGCAGCACAGGCAAACCTTCTGTTAAATAGCGCCCTTCTTGAAGCCCCAGTGGAAAGTCTGCCAAAAATTGTTGCATCGCTGCCATTCGCACTTGCCCCAGTTGTTCTGGTGAAAGGATTTCCTGCCAAACATACGAGTCCGCATTTGCCTCAACACCTTTAATAAGAGTTTGGTAAGTATCCTCAATTCGCTGGGCAATTTCATCAGCACTAAACTGATAAATCGGATCGCATGAAACAACTTTGTATCCTTTACGGGTCATCTCAACGTTAAAACTAGCTGGGCCACCGCCGCAATCCAGAATTGCCTGCGGTAGTCGATCGAGCGTCAGGTCAAACATCCTGACATATTCCTGCATCGATCGCCCCCACGGAATCACTCGATCCAGCTTTAATCCCACTTGTTTTTCTCCTGCCACTTCACAAGTACCACTTATTCTAGGACGATCGAGCGGGGGAGTGAAATGTATCCCAGCGCTTTATGTCACTGATGAAAAAATGTATACTTTTATAAAGTTTATATGTATATATTTATATTTTTTGTTTCCACTGTAACCACACTCATCTAGAAATAACGCGGCATCACATTTAAAAAATAGGGTGGAAAATATCCACCCTACGGAATAGATAGAGGAAATCCAATCATCACTTCAACTTTCAATCGAGAAAAAACTTATTCGCATTCTGGAGCGGCTTCCATAATTTCCAGAGGAACGCAATGAAACTGCTTAAAGTTGGCGACAAAACTCCTCGCCAGCGCTTTCGCTTGTCGCTCGTAAGCTGCGCGATCGTACCAAGTCTTTGCAGGGTCTAAAATATCGCTATCAACCCCAGGCACAGTTTCCGGAACTAAAATTTTGAAAATCGGATGGTGATGAAATCTGACTTGATTTAAATGACCGTTGAGAGCAGCCGACACCATAGCACGAGTTTGTTTAATTTCAAGACGACTGCCAATACCGTATGGCCCACCAGTCCAACCCGTATTCACCAAGTAAACATCAACATCGTGTTCGATCAGTCGATCGTACAACATCTCCGCATAAACAGTCGCCGGTAATGGCAAAAACGGTTTACCAAAACAGGATGAAAAAGTAGTTTCCGGTTGCGTAACACCTCGTTCCGTACCTGCCAATTTGCTCGTGTAACCGGACATAAAGTGATACATCGCCTGTCTGTTGGTTAATTTCGCAATAGGTGGCAAAACTCCAAAAGCATCAGCTGTTAGGAAAAGCACAGTTTTAGGATGACCGCCAACGCCAGGAATAACGCAATCGGGGATAAATTCAACTGGATAGGCGACTCTCGTATTTTCCGTCAAGCTATCATCGTTGTAATTTGGCAGTCTGTTTTCTCGATCCAAAATTACGTTTTCCAGCAAAGCACCAAAGTGAATAGCTTCCCATATTTGCGGTTCGTTTTTCTGAGAAAGCCGAATTGTCTTCGCGTAACATCCTCCCTCAAAATTAAAGATGCCACGATCTGACCACCCGTGTTCGTCATCTCCAATTAACCGACGTGTCGGATCGGCAGATAAAGTAGTTTTGCCAGTGCCAGAAAGTCCAAAAAATAAAGCTGTATTACCTTGTTCATCCATATTGGCAGCACAGTGCATCGGCAAAACATTCCGTTTCGTCATTAAGTAATTCATGAACGAGAAAACGGATTTTTTAATTTCGCCAGCATAGTGAGAACCGCCAATTAAGACAATTCTTTTTACTAAATTGAGAACGATAAATGCTTCGCTGTTGATGCCATCAATATCCGGGTCTCCCTGTAAACCCGGAACCGCAATAACGGTAATGTCTGGGCGATAATATTTCAGTTCCTCTGCTGTTGGTCTCAGGAACATTTGATGGGCAAATAAATTTTGCCAAGGTAGTTCGTTAATGACTCTCACCCCAAGTTGGTATTGGGTATCCGCTCCAACGTAACCTTCAAATACATACAAATCTCTGCCTTGGATATAAGTAAGCATTCGCTTATAGAGCAGATCGAATTTCTCCACAGAAAGAGGAACGTTTACTCCATTCCAATCTACCTCGTCATGGACGCTCGGTTCGTCAACGATGAATTTATCTTTAGGCGATCGACCCGTGTATTTACCAGTCTTGACAAAAAGAGCCCCGTTTTCTCCTAAAACTCCTTCTCGCCGTGCTAGAGTATGTTCTACTAGCTCAGGTACTGATAGGTTATTATACACTCTACCTGGATTTTTTATACCTAAAGCCTCCAGTCCGAATGCCTTGCCATTCATCTGGTAATTGCCGATTTGGGAAAAGTTATAAGCCAACCGACTTAAGCTTTTGAGGTTCAGAGAATCCAACTCGTAAGTTTTGCCATTCTTCATATTAAGCACCTACTCTTGGAAAATAGGGTTAAACCTAGTTTGTCCTGACCAGGTATTTATACTTTATGTTTAACTTTTACCAAAAACCAGAACCTGTAGATCGCTAGTTAATAATTGTTTGTATTATTTAATACAGTTTAGAGTTCGTCAACTAAAATTTAGCCCCATGAAAGATGCACAGCTATGCGTTTTTTGCTTAGAGCAATTGTAGATATTACATGAGGTTCCGCAGAGCAAACTTGCTTATACACTTCACTAAAGTGTGACTAGCCATCATCTCAAACGATTACGGCAAGACGAGCGACGCAAAAAGGAAATAAAAAGTATTTGTATGGGAAATAAAAAAATAGTATGCCTGATGCGATCGCAACGTCAAAGTTGAAAAAAAGGCAGATTGGGAATAAGCGGATCTGTACTTAAATCCCCTTGCCGCGATCGAAATCAAATTACAAGATACTCGCGCACCCTACTCCTATGGCGACGCAGATTAGCTAAGGCTTGCATCTCAATCTGACGAACCCGTTCGCGACTGAGCCCTAGCAGTTCTCCGATTTGTTGCAAACTCTGGGCTTGATTGTTTTCTAAACCAAAGCGTAGTATAACTACTTCCCGTTGCCGAGGAGACAGCTCTGCTAACAATTGGCCAACCTCATCACGCAATGCTTCGCCCATCATATACTCTTCTGGCGAAGGACTCTCATCTTCCAGCATCTCAACAAATTCCGTGTCCTGATTTTCTCCCACTCGTAAATCTAAAGAAAAAGGTCGTCGCGCTATCAGCAATAATTTCCTAACTTCCGAGGTCTCTATCTCTAGGACTTGTGCAATCTCCGATGGGGTGCCATTACGACCGAGATCGTGAAAAAGTTGCCTTTGAATCTTCTTGATTTTGGTGAGCCTTTCATAAATGTGACTGGGGAGCCGAATTGTACGACCTTGCTGGGAAATCGCTTTTGTCATCCCTTGACGAATCCACCAATACACATAAGTAGACAACTTGTAGCCTTGTTTGGGGTCAAATTTCTCTATACCCCGCTCCAGACCCAGAGTACCTTCCTGAATCAAGTCCAAAAACTCAACGCCCCGCTTCTGGTATTTCTTTGCCACAGAGACCACCAGACGTAAGTTAGCCTCAATCATCCTGTGCTTCGCTTGTTTTCCCTTGGCCAAAACAGACATCATTTCGGCCCGATCCAGATGAGCTTGCTCAGCCCACTCTTCAGCACTTGGCTCGCAACCTAACTTCTGAGTTAGCACTTCTTTTTGCTCGTATATAGCCATCATCTGCTGAACTTCTTTGCCGTAAATGATTTCTTGCTCTTTTGTCAACAAGGGGATTCGACCAATTTCGAGTAGGTAGCTTCGGATCGTATCCCTGGTAAAGTTGGGTTGAGCCTGGTGTACTAAAGTTGCAGAAATAGACATATATTTATTGCCCAATGCGTTCAAATACTTATCCCCTACCTCGAATTGTCAGAATACATTCGGTTTAACTGGGGTCTGTTGAAGTTTTTTCGGCAGCCTCTCAATCTTGCACCACGCTTATAAAACTGGTTTATTGCAAAATTGGAAAGGTACAACCTTTATCCTTCGTTCATAAACCAGCTTTTTCCAGCCTTATTGACAATAGTGCCAAATCTCAGCAGCCAGACATATGTGCATCCACAATCGGCCTATCCATAAGCGTTTATGGCACGTATCCTCAAACTTTTTTCTTAAAATTCAGCGCGAGAAATACACTCTCCTGCTCGATCGAACAACAACTCCAGCACACAAAATTCTAGGTAGGTTAAGCCGTTGGCTGACTATAGCGATCGACCGGATATGAAGCTTTGAAGATTCAGCCTGCCCTACCGAACTGTTTGGCTTAATAGGTACTTCCATTATGGACGATGAACAAAAATCTTGTGAGTTGGTAGCCGATCGATATCCTTCGATTCTCGGCAGCCATAGAGCTATCAGCCTTTATCCATCTGCTTTTGGGCAAATTTACTATTGGCAACGTATTTCCCAAAATATTATGCTACTATCCTTACTAAGGATTATTTTCGGCTGTGTAATTCGTTTGAAAAGCGTTTCTCCGAATCTAACTCTCTACACTTACTGATTTTGGAGACACTTCATGTCAATTTATGTCGGCAATCTATCCTACGACGTTACCCAGGATGACCTCAATACAACCTTTGCTGAATACGGTACGGTAAAGCGCGTTCAGTTGCCTACAGACAGAGAAACAGGTCGTTTGCGTGGATTTGCCTTTGTCGAAATGGATACAGAAGCAGAAGAAACAGCTGCTATTGAAGCCCTCAACGGTGCTGAATGGATGGGACGCGACCTGAAGGTAAATAAGGCAAGACCTCGTGAAGAAAGAGGTTCTTCTGGAGGAAGCTGGGGAAATAGAGGCGGCTCTCAACGGCGCTACTAAGTTCTCTCGACAAAAGTTTTAACTTTCCTGTCTTGAGAGTAGGCGCTGAGTCTATCGTTTTTAACAAGTGCTTGCCAACTCGATCGCCCATATCCCGGCCTAATGCAGTTTATTCTTCAATTGATGGAATTATCCAAGCAATGCCGGGTCAAAATAAAACTATTGAGTCATATATAGGTCAATTAAAGCGAAAACTTTCTCACCTGGAAATTTTCCTTAAGATGAGGAACCATCTTCACTTTGAAAAGCTTATTGAAAAACGCAAGCACAAAGCAATTGCCAATCATAACCTGCGTCGGAGGCGCGTTCACTATTGAATCTTCAAACCGAACCCAATTCTACCGAAGAAATCATTCTGGAAGCGCTCAAGCATGGGGACAAAAACCGGGGTCAGCTCTTTGACCTTATTGGTAAAAAGTATACTGTCCTGGTTCAAGCTCTGCAACATCTTAAGGACAAAGAGTTGATCGAAAGCTACTTCGTTCCTAGCGCTAAAATCTCGGTACTCACCTACCGCCTGCGACCTGAGAATTAAGAAGAGCAGATTACTTCCCCCTCTCAACATTTCAAACACCCCTATGAATATCAAAGAACTCTTAAGTCGCTATAATGCAGGACAACGGGATTTCAGAAATCTGAACCTGATGGCAGCAAATTTCAAGAACGTGAATCTTCGTGGCGCTAACTTGAGCGGTGCTAACTTAACTAAGGCTAACCTGACGAGGACAAATTTGAGCCATGCAAATCTCACAGATACAATTTTAACAGGGGCAAATTTAACTGAAACAAATTTAACTAAGGCCAACCTGACGAACGCGAACCTTAGTGATGTCAACCTGAGTGATGCAAATCTCAGCCATGCCTGTCTGCGTGGGGCAATTATGCCGGAGGGAATAAACCCCACTTTTGCATCAAACCTCGATAAATATTCGCTCACTCACGATCGAACTTTGATTTAAGCACTTTTGAAGGTTAATGTCAACTGATGTCAAGTGCTGAATATGTGGAATTGCGGACTTGTGGCGTCAACACTTGATTCAGTTTTCCGCTGCGATAACCTTCCAAATCTAAGGTCACATAAACAAAGCCGAATGACTGAAAAGCAGATACCAAAGCAGGTAATTCGGTAGTTAAGACAAACTCTTTTATTTGTTCTGGCGGTAATTCAATTCGCGCGGTATCGCCTTCAGAACGCACGCGCAAATTTCGCCAACCCAACTTTCGCAAATACAGTTCGGATCTGCCAACTCTTTGCAACTTGGCGACAGTAATTTCTTCGCCATAAGGAAAGCGAGAACTCAGACAAGGTTGCGCGGGTTTATCCCACCAAGGTAAACCTAAATGTTTGGAAATTTCTCGCACTTCTGCTTTAGTTATACCGACTTCTGCTAAAGGCGACCTAGCACCTCTTTCTTTCGCCGCCTGTATTCCCGGACGATAATCTTTTAAATCGTCCGCGTTGACTCCATCCACTACATAAGGATAACCCAAACTTAGCGCCAAAGGTTTGAGGGTATCGTGCAATTCGCTTTTGCAAAAATAGCAGCGATTCACCGGATTAGAAGCGTAATTCGGGTTTTCGATTTCGTGAGTTTGAACTACTTGATGGGGAATGCCAATTTCAGCAGCTTGAACTTTAGCATCCTCCAAATCTTCCGGTAGCAAGGAGGGAGATTCGGCGGTGACAGCTAAAGCGCGATCGCCTAAGATATCATAAGCCACTTTTGCTACCAGGGTGCTATCAATTCCTCCGGAATAGGCAATCAAAGCCATCTCCATTTCAGCAAAAATATTTTTTAAAGCTTGTAATTTTTGCAACATCATAATTTCTTTGACTTCAGTACAACTAGCCATATTTCCAAGATAGTTGAAAAATGCGATAATGCTACGCATGGCTGTCGCGAACGCAACTACCGCAACCCCCACACTTTAATATCCGAACTGCTACTAACCAGCGTTTGTCCATCTGGACTAAAAGCGAGACAACCGACTGTATTAGTATGTTCTCCCAGCGTCAGAATTTCCTTCCCAGTTTGCAAATTCCATACCCTAATCATTTTATCGCGATTGCCACAACCGCTAACAAAAGTCTGCCCATCTGGATTAATGGCAATGGCAGATACCCAATCAGGATGTTTAATGGTATAAATTTCCTTTTCTGCGGACAAATCCCACACTTTTACCGTCTCATCCTCACTACTGCTGACCAGCACTTGCCCATCTGGACTAATCGCGATCGATCGAATAGAAACTAAATGCCCTTTGAGAGTACAGATTTCTTTTCCTGTCTCTAAATGCCACCCTTTAATCGTGCAGTCTCGACTGCCACTAAAAACCGTTTTTCCATCTGGACTAATCGCAACACAGTATACCACATCTAGATGTTTTAGCGTGTAAATAACTTGTCCTCTTTCCCAGTCCCAAACTTTCACATTTCCATCCCCACAACCGCTGACTATTATTTTACCGTTTGGGCTAATAGCAACAGAAGTTACCCATTTTGAATGACCTTTAAGCGTACAAATTTCTTGCCCTGTTTGGAAATCTAATACTTTGACTGTATTGTCGTGATAACCGCCGATAACTTTTTTTCCATCTGGGCTAATTACCACAGACATCGGTGTATCGGGATAAACGAGACGGTAAATTTGCTTTCCCCTATGCAAATCTCCCATTGCGATCGTTTTATCCTGACCGCAAGTAACCAGATTTCGGCCATCGGGGCTAACGGCAAGGGAATGAACCCAACTGGAATGCCAATTGATGATGTGGAGACATTCTAAAGAATTGTATAAGTAATTTTGTAATGTCTCTTGAATAATTGGATCTGGTATTTTTTGCAATATAGAATAAGCTATTAGTCGTAATTTTCGCGATTCATCTCGCAACGCCTGAATTACTAAGTTTAACCCTGCTTCTCCATATTTCACGGCTTCATAAAGGGCAGCAATTCGTTGCGCTTCTACGGCATTCCCCAAACGTTTTTTAACTCCTTCCAATCCTCCTAAAACAACGCTGCCAGATGCTGCTTGCACTTGAGAACCAAGTACGACATCATATTCTTTGGGTTGATTGTGATTTTCTGTCATTGTGCCTTTAATAACCAGCCGATTTGGAACTTTGAATTAATTTGCGATCGCACCAAAAAATTTGCTATCTTCGTACTTATAATACCAGAATTACGAAAAATAAAAATCACGAAAAACGCCAGGTAAAAAGACTAAAATAAGCTAAAAAAAGCTACTGATTCCACGCAGCAACACACACGACCCGAAAACCGATAACTGGGTACCTTTGCCTCCCATCGCTACGGAAGCGAAACGCCGAACGACAAACTCTGGGATAGTAAGCCCAAGAACCGCCGCGCAGCAGCTTGTTTGGATCGTTAGATTTCCAAAAACTACCATCGCTGGGGGCACCTTCATAATTGTCATGCCAAGAATCAGCACACCATTCAAACACATTCCCGTGCATATCGTATAATCCAAAAAAGTTAGGAGGAAAAATTCCGACTGGTGTTGTTCCGGCTTCAGAGGTGTCAGTCTCTCCCCGGTGGTAATTCACCAGTTCGCTTGTAATTGTTTCCCCAAAATAAAAAGGTGTTGTTGTTCCAGCGCGACAAGCATATTCCCATTCGGCTTCGCTGGGTAACCGATAAGTGTATCCAGTTTTTTGAGACAATCTCGCACAAAATTCCACTGCTTCTTCCCATAATACCTGCTCCACCGGTAGATTTGCACCTTTAAAACAGGATGGATCTGGATTTAGTGAAATATTGATTTGAGGTAAAGCTGCAACGGCTTTCCATTGTGCTTGCTTCACAGGATATTTGCCCATGCAAAACGATGAAATTTTTACCTTATGTTGAGGGCTTTCATAACTTTGTCTTTCCGCCTCGGTTTCCGGCGAACCCATCAGGAAACTTCCCCCTGGAATTAACACCATTTCTAAAAAAATGTCATTGTCTAAATCTTCTAAGAAATATCTGGCAACCCGACGACCAATACTAATTTTTTGTCCCAATTTATTGACTGCGATCGCATCAAACTCAAAGCTGGGTAAAAAATTAGCTATTTGCTGTCTAAATTTTCTTCCTCTTATATTTATGAGCAAAGAATAAGCAGTAGATTTTACCTGATTTGATTCATTTTGCAAAGCTTGAATTATCAAATCTAAGCCTGCTTCTCCATATTTAAGTGCATCGGAAAGTGCCGCAACTCTTACTTCTACTTCTGGATTTGCTAACCGTCGTTTAACGCCTTGCAATCCTCCTAAAACAGCCGCATCAATAGGCGGCGGGTTTTGACCGCCCAACACGGCATCATATTCTCTGGGTCGATCGGTATTCTCTGTCATTCTGCCTTTGATAATCAGCCGATTTGGGATTTTGGATTAATATGCGATCGCAGGTAGTTATATTAAGTTTAGAGGCTAATTAATTCGCTCCGCAGGACACGCAACCCGAAAACTGATTTCCAAACTTCTACCTCTGTGCTTGTTGCTGCGATCGGACCAGTAGCGAAATCCCGATCGACAACACCCCGGATGGATAGACCACCCACCACCCCGCACTACTTTGCGAGGAGTGTTATCAGCTTGCCAAGCGCTACCATCGCTAGGCGCACCCTCATAATTATCATGCCAGTCGTCAGCGCAAAATTCCCAAACATTCCCGTGCATATCGTATAGCCCAAAAGGATTTGGGGGATAACTCCCCACAGGCATTGTCTTAAAAGGATAAGTACCTTTGGGTTCGGAGGCATAAATTCCGTATCCGAAATTCGCCAGTTCGCTAGTAATTGTCTTGCCAAAATGAAAAGGTGTTGTTGTTCCAGCACGACAGGCATATTCCCATTGTGCTTCACTAGGTAAGCAATAGTTGCGTCCTGTTTTTTGGTATAACCTAGCACAAAATTCGATTGCTTCATCCCATGAAACACACTCTACTGGTAGAGAAGAACCTTTGGAAGAGGACGGATCGGGATCGAGAAAAGAATTGATTTGAGGTAAAGCCGCGACAGCTTCCCAGTGCGCTTGAGTGACAACATACTTGCCCATGAAAAAGGGTGGAACTTTTACCTCATGTAGGGGAATTTCACAGATAGAAGATCCCTTCTCATTTTGCGGCGAACCCATAATAAAAGTTCCGCCTGGAATCAATACCATTTCCAAAAAAACGCCATTGCCTAAGTCTTCAATAAAGTATTCGGCAACGTAACAATCGCGGCTAATTTCTTGTCCAAACTCATTGACTGTAATGACATCAAACTCGAAAAATAGGAAATTAGCTAAATGCTGTTTTACTTTTAGTTCTGTTCTATCTTTGAGCAAGTCATAAGCGGTAAACTTTACCTGCCCTGATTCATCTTGCAAAGCTTTAATTATCAAATCTATCCCGGCGTCTCCATAATTGATGGCCTCTTTTAGTGCAGCAACTCGCACTTCTACCTCTGGATTAGCTAACCGTAGTTTAACCCCTTCGATTCCTCCTAAGATAGCTGCATCAATAGGTGGCGGATTTTGACCGCCAAATACAACATCATGTTTTCTCGGTTGATTAGGTTTTTTTCTCATTCTGCTTTTGATAATTGGCTGATTTGGAATTTTGGATTAATATGCGATCGCAGACACTTATATTAAAGTGCTATTCAGTTCACGCAGCAGAACACGCAACGCGAAAACCGAAGTAGGAAACCATAGCGCCGGTAAAATTGCAGTTACGAAATGCAGAGCGACTGTCTGCTGGATAGTGAATCCACGAACCACCGCGCAGTACCCTTAATTCGCTAAAATCAGACTCCCAAACACTGCCATCACTGGGCGCACCTCTATAATGTTCATGCCAAGAATCAGCACACCATTCCCAGACATTTCCGTGCATATCGTATAGCCCAAAAGCATTCGGCGCAAAACTCCCAACTGGGGTTGTCTTATTACGATAAGTTCCTTGGGGTTCACAGGCGTAAGTCTTTTCTCCGTTGTAATTGGCTAATTCTGTAGTGATTGTCTGACCAAAATAAAAGGGTGTTGTTGTTCCAGCACGACAAGCATATTCCCATTCGGCTTCGGTGGGCAAGCGATAATTGCGCCCGGTTTTTTGGGATAATCTGGCACAAAATTCCACTGCTTCGTACCATGTTACCCTCTCTACTGGTAGATTTGCACCTTTAAAACAAGATGGATCGGAATTTAGTGAAATGTTGACTTGAGGTAAAGCTGCAACAGCTTTCCACTGTGCTTGTGTGACGAGATATTTTCCCATAAACAAGCTCGAAACTTTTACCTTATGCTGGGGGCTTTCATTGTACTTTGTTTCCTTCTCGGTTTCGGGTGAACCCATCCGGAAATTCCCACTTGGAATTAATACCATTTCCAAAAAAGCTCCATTGCCCAAATCTTCTGTGAAGTATCGGGCAATCTCAAGGCGGCGACTGATTTCTTTCCCAAATTTATTAACTTCGATCGCATCAAATTCAAAAAAAGATAAAACATTATTTAGATGCTGTTCAACTTTTAATTCCGTTCTATATTTGAGCAAAGAATAAGCTGTAAATTGCACCTGCTTGGATTCATCTTGCAAAGCCTGAATTACCAAGTCTAAGCCTGTTTCTCCATATTTAAGCGCATCCGAAAGTGCAGCGACTCGCATTTCTAAGTCTGGGCTAGCTAACCGCCGTTTAACCCCTTCGATTCCTCCTAAAATAGCTGCATCAATAGGTGGCGAATTTTGACCGCCCAACACGGCATCGTATTCTCTAGCTCGATCGCGATTTTCTGCCATTGTCCTTGTTCTTGCAACGCTGTTTGGCAACCTCGACGGCGTTTAACCCTTGGCGAAGATGTGGGATATGTAAAATTTGGTAGATTCAACGCACCAAAAAAGCTGCTGCCTCAACGTGCGCCGTCTGCGGAAAGAAATCGGCAGGTTGTACTTTTGTCAAGCGATATTCGCTGTTTTGACACAATAATTTAAGGTCGCGGGCGAGAGTGGCGGGTTTGCAACTGACGTAAACAATGCGCTGAGGTTGAATTTGCAGTAAAGTGTCGATGACAGCCCGATCGCATCCCTTTCTGGGCGGATCTAACAATACAATATCCGGCTTTACATCTAACTGCGGTAGTAACTTCTCGACTTCGCCAACTTGAAACGTCACATTATTAATACCGTTCAATTCTGCATTTGTCTTTGCCTGTTCTACCGCCTCCGATTGCACTTCCAAGCCAATTGCTTCCCGTACCCGTTTCGCTAACGGCAAAGTCATTGTACCGATACCGCAATAGGCATCGAACAAAACCTCATCGCCTTGCAGATGCAATTCAGATTCAATAACCTGCAACAGTGCCTCGGCAGTTTCTGTGTAAACTTGGAAAAAAGTATCCGGGCGAATTTGGTACTCTAAATCAGCAAACACTTCGCGCAAGTAAGGTTTGCCGACAATACAGCGAGTTTCGTCTCCGAAAATAGCATTAGTGCGATCGCCATTGCGATTCAGTGACACCCCTACCAACTCAGGATACCGCTTCAGCCACTCCTCTGCCTGCGCTTTCATTCCCGGTAATTTCCAATCCTTGACTACCAAAGTTAGCAGCATTTCACCGGTACGGCGTCCAATTCGCAACGCCAGATGCCGAATTTGCCCTTTGTGACGGCTTTCATCGTAAATTTGCCACCCCCGCTGCTGGATATCCCGTTTCACTTCTGCCAGGAGGGGATTTAACCGCGCATCTTGCGTCGGACATTGACTCAAGTTAATCAATTGGTGACTGCCTTTTTGGTAATATCCCGCTTGCACTTGTCCCGTGGCTGATGATATCGCTAGAGGATATGTCGCTTTGTTACGATATCCCAAATCGGAATCACCCGCTAAAATGCGATCGACTGGTGGATTGTCAATACCGCCTATGCGCTGCAAAGCTTGAATCACCTGATTTTGCTTCGCTTCTAGCTGATACTGGTAATCAATATGCTGCCACTGACAGCCGCCGCATTTATCAGCCACAATGCAGCTAGGGCGAATGCGATGGGCAGATGGTTCGATAATTTGGTGAAGTTTGCCGTGGGCGTATTCCGGTTTCACCCGCACCAGGCGAACTGAAATGCGATCGCCTACCACCGTATCCGGAACAAACACCACCCGTTCCCTCCAACGCCCCACCCCATCCCCAGAGTCGGTTAAATCGTCAATATCGATCTCAACCAAGTTGCCTTGTTGCCAGATATCATCAGATTTTGAATATTCAGTTTTAGACTCAGAATTTTGAATCATCGCCATTTTTCTATCTCCCCCTCTCCCCATATCTCCATCACCTCTCTTTCTTTGTGTCACTCAGAATCGTTAAACTACGTAATGTTATCTGAGTTAACGCAATCGCAATATCATGAGCGTAGTTAGCCAAGTTATTCTCAAAGCCGACGACGAGCTTCGCTATCCTAGCACCGGCGAACTCAAGAGTATCAAAGAGTTTTTTCAAACCGGCGTACAGCGGACACGCATCGTCGCCACACTAGCTGAAAATGAAAAGAAGATAGTTCAAGAAGCCAGCAAACTCCTGTGGCAGAAGCGTCCCGACTTCATCGCCCCTGGCGGTAACGCCTACGGGCAGCGCCAACGGGCGTTATGCTTGAGAGACTATGGCTGGTACTTGCGCCTGGTCACTTATGGCATTCTCTGCGGCGACAAAGAACCGATCGAGAAGATCGGTTTGATTGGCGCACGGGAAATGTACAATTCTTTGGGCGTCCCCGTACCCGGAATGGCGGAAGCTATCCGTTGCTTGAAGAAAGCTTCTTTGGCTCTTTTGAGTGAAGAAGATGCTGCCGAAGCAGCGCCTTACTTTGATTACATTATTCAGGGGATGTCCTAATTCCCACTTTCTGAGTACGCTCAGAAAGCTGACTGATCTGAGCCAAAGTTTGCCTTCGGGACGTCAATAGACTTCAACCTTTTCATTTTAGCCTCCTTCCCCACCCTTGTCGGTGCTTCCTGGCTGACTCTTTGTCAGGACACTGACGATCGGTGGGGAAATTTTCATGGTCTTAATCTTAAATGAAGATAAACTTTTGCCAATAAAAAACCGACAGTCTGCTTGTGGGATCTGTCGGCTGGTCGTGTGTTCCCTGTCGATGACTCGGCTAGAGTTCAGTTGTTTTGTAGTATGGCCGTTTCGCAACGGTGCGATCGCGATCTAAATCATGTTATTTTGTGATTTACATCACTAAATTTATACCGAAATTTTGCATTATCTACCTATCTGGACTTAAGCTGAAAATACCCAGAATTTCAAGAGATGGCCCAATCCTTCCTGTCTTGGTTAGAAATTGGTAACACAGGTTTTGTTACTATCACAACACCTACTATTTCCAGGTAAAAAGTTCTCAATGGATCGTGAAAGTAAATTGTAGTTTTATAAAGTATTTCTCATAGAAAAATTAAACTTTCAAAACAATCCTTTCCTTAATGGAAAAAATAAAATTTATTTATTTGTAATCAATGTTACAACTAACACAGCTTAATTCGCTTACCATAGATAAAGCTTAAAAATCTGCAAGACTTTTTATTCTCTTCTGGTATCGCCAAAAGACTTATTCCTGTTGCGCCAACTAAAATCTCTAAACAGTTATTTTAGTAGAGCGAAATAGCGCTGTTTTGTCTAGATTTATGCTGGTTTTTAAGTAAAATTGAAGCCATTTGTAAAATTGGCAACAGCTCAAGTCGGAATTTTAAACTAAAAAAATTAGTGTCCTAAATTACGGAGAGTTTTAGCCAATGTCTTTGAATGTAGAACATCAATATCAAACTATCGACAGGATAGACAATACACCTGAATTAGCGCCCAGCATCTCTAGCAAAAGAGAGAGATTAGAAAAAAGATTACAGGAAACGGAAGTAAATTATCGCAATATCTTTGAAAATGCCCTCTTAGGTATGTTTCAAGCTACAAGCAGTGGCGAATACTTACTAGCAAATCAAATGCTATCTTCCATATACGGATATGATTCACCTACAGAACTTATTGCGAACATTACAAATATCAAAGAGCAGCTATATGTCAAGCCAAATCGTTATACCGAGTTGATGGAATTATTGGAAAAGCGAAATATCGTATGGCAATTTGAATCTCAAGTATATCGTAAAGATGGCAATATAATATGGATTTCTGAAAATGTAAGAATTATTTATGATAGCAGCGGCGATATAGTTGGTTATGAAGGATATGTGCAGGATATTAGCGAGCGCAAACATTCTGAGGAAATGATGCAGGCGGAGCTTGCAAAAGAAAAAGAAATTAATAACATCAAAGCTCGATTTTTTTCAATGGCCTGCCACGAATTACGGACATTTCTAACAATCATCATAGCAACCAGCGATTTACTAAAACTACACGGAAATAAGTTAAATACAAAAGATAGATTACATTATTTTGATAAAATCACAGAAAATATTAAAAGTATGAACGAATTATTGGAAGGTTTTATAGCAATTGGCAAAGCCGAATTAAAGAAAACAACAGTTAACTTCTCTGCCTTTGAACTTAAAAGCTTTTGCGAATCCATTTGGGAGGACGTTAAAACAATTACGAAAACTACACACAAACTAGCATTCCAGAATAATTGCAATAATCTTACTTTAGTTTCTAATAAAACTCTTTTAAGGCAGATTTTGATGAATTTGCTGTTAAACGCTGTTAAGTATTCTCCTGAAAATAACACACTTTTCTTTGAATTAGATTGCCAAAAAAACCTAATAAACTTTCGGATAAAAGATCGAGGCATAGGTATTCCCAAAGAAGATCGGGAACACCTATTTGAAGCGTTTCATAGAGCGAGCAATGTTTTGAACTTTTCTGGGACGGGTCTGGGAATGGCAATTGTTAAAAGAGCGGTGGAATTACATGGCGGTAGCATCGCAGTCGAAAGTGAAGTGGGTAGTGGAACAACGATAACAGTAACTATACCAACTATTTGTACCAATTTACATACTAGCAATTGGGAAAGTAAAATATTTTGTGTTTGCGACGATCGCGATCGCTCTCTCCAAAATAGCAGCTTATAGCAAAAGTGACAGTGGAATAGAGCGATCGTCTTGACAAGCGATCGCTTTTTTTTCCTATAGGTTATTAACCAGCCGATCGTATCTCAATCGTGTCACAATAGAAAACAGGAAAACAGCCACGCTACGCGACAAATACTGTGAGAACCGATACCATTTTCTATCAACTTTTTCAAACCTTCCCCAGCCTACTATTTGAACTCATCGCTGAACCTCCATCGCTCGCTAATAGCTATGAATTTTCCTACAGAGAAATCAAAGAACTTGCTCGCAGCTTTGATGGTTTGTTTTTGCCAACTGAAAGCGCTTCCCAACAACCCATTTACTTTGTCGAAGTTCAGTTTCAGCCAAAATCAGACTTTTACTGGCGATTTATAACGGAAGTATTTGTCTACTTGGGTCAGTACAAACCTGCTAACGACTGGCGTGCAGTAGCAATATTTGCAAGGCGCAATTTAGACGATGGAGTACCAATGCAGTATCGAGGTTTGCTTATGAGTCAGCAAATCACATCTGTATATCTCGATGAATTAGGGGAAACAGCATCTTCATCCCTCAGCTTGGGAATAGTACAGCTAGTAGTTGGAAGTGGAGAAACCGCAGTTGAACTAACTCATCGACTCCTGCAACAAGCACGCACGCAACTGTCGGATGAAGCTCTCTTACGGAAAGTTATAGAATTGATTGAGAGCGTCTTGATTTACAAGTTTACCGCACTAAGTCGTCAGGAGATAGAAACCATGTTTGGATTAAGCGATCTAAAAGAGACAAGATTTTATCAGGAAGCCAAGGAAGACGGCAAACAGGAAGGCAAGTTAGAAGGCAAGTTAGAAACAGTACCCATTTTATTGCAATTGGGTTTGACTGTCCCACAAATAGCCGAAAGACTTGGTTTGGATATTGAAGCGGTAAAACGGGTTTCTCGTGCAGAAGTTGGCGATCCGCCAAAAGGATAATTTATCGGGATTAGATTAAGAGCGATCGCACTTCAAATTGCCCAATATGGAAGTGCGATCGCTCTTTAATCTCTTCCTTAACAAAATCGCGTCGCCCTTGGGATTATTGGCTCTCCCGTACCTATGGTGATAAATTTAGCTAATGAGGGAAATATGTAAACAAAGCAAAGTAGAACACTAACGATATTTAGAGTAATTTAAAGAACGTACTTAGTTTGCCATCCTGATTCTGTACAACTGAATTCGCCAAATACGAAAAGATTGCACGAAACAGGACAATAATCGATAAAATTAAGCCTGTGCTATTACTGCAAGGGTTCCATGTCTACCACTTCTCCTTTCTCTCCTGAAGAAATCGCCGCTGAAGGACTCAAACCTGAAGAGTATCAAGAAATCGTTAACCGTCTCGGTCGCCATCCCAACAAAGCTGAGTTGGGAATGTTTGGCGTCATGTGGTCGGAACACTGCTGCTACAAGAATTCCCGACCCCTACTCAAACAGTTTCCCACCACAGGCGATCGCATCCTCGTCGGCCCCGGAGAAAACGCCGGAGTGGTAGACTTAGGTGACGGAATCAGACTCGCCTTTAAAATAGAATCTCACAACCACCCCTCAGCAGTCGAACCGTTTCAAGGTGCAGCCACAGGCGTTGGTGGTATTCTGCGCGATATCTTTACAATGGGTGCTAGACCGATCGCCCTATTGAATTCCCTTCGCTTCGGTTCTCTGGAAGATGCGCGTACCAGAAGGTTGTTCAGCGGCGTAGTTTCGGGAATATCCCATTATGGAAATTGCTTAGTCGCCAACGAGACATTTATCTGGCGCGACGAGAACGGCGTCCATTTTGATACAATCGGAAACTTTGTGGAATCGCGGTTACCATCGGGCAAAACAACCGTAGAATTAGATGCTACTACCTCTGTAGAAACCCTCTCCATAGACCCCGACACTCTGCAAAGTTGCTGGCAACCAGTGCGACGTATTTTCAAGCGACGCAGCAATAAACTTGTAACTATTCGTACAAGTTTAGGCCGTACTCTCAGGGTCACGCCAGATCATCCCAGTTTCATTCGACGTAACGGCGAGTTGGACATACTGCCAGCACTATCTTTAAGCGTTGGCGATGAAATTCCCATACTTACCAATTTCCCTTTCTCGGACAGCGAGGATATTCCGCCACTAGATTTACTTAGCACCTTGGATGAGGCGCACAGTAAAGACGTTTATGTAGCTTTGCCTCCAAATTGGCAGGCAACGGATATTGTTCGTGCAGCTTTACAATTGCTCGAATCTTGTGCAAGTAATCGTTGCCGCTACTTGAAAAAAGGCTTACTCCCCCTGCAACATTTTCTGAGTTTGGAACCACTGCTCAACGTTTCCCGTAGGGATATATGGCTTTACCGCAAAAGTGGTAAAGCTAACTACATGAAAGCAGTCATCCAGCCAGATGAGCTATTTGCACGTTTACTTGGCTACTATCTCTCTGAGGGATGTGTATCCCAAAACGGGAATACCGATAAAATCATTTTCACCTTTGCTCACCACGAAATCGAATACGTTAATGACGTATTGGATGGTCTAAAACGTTTGGGATTGAAAGGCTACGTAGAAAAACGCGCTTCCACTATTGCTGTGTACGCAACTTCCTGGTTGCTCGGACACCTATTGAAAAACGTTTGGCACTGTGGTAAAAAAGCAAGCAATAAGGCTTTTCCTGCTTTTGTCTTCCATTGGCCTCGAAATTTACAGAGGGAAGCACTCAAAGGTTTGCTGCGCGGTGATGGTTCTCTAACAACGCGCACCAAAGGCAGTCATACCAAAATTGCCTTTGCTACGACCAGTCACAAATTATTTGAGCAAGCAATAACTCTGATTCAAAATCAGGGCGCTATTCCACTAATTTATCACCGTCTTGCCAGTCAAGGACAAATCGAAGGACGCACTCATCAGCGCCTACCCTTGTGGCAATTGGAAGTTTGCAACTTTGCCGGATTGACAGCATTAGCTAATGTTTTTAGCGAAGAACGCACTGTCGAGTTAGCCACAGCTTTAACTCGGTATAACGGAACAAAATATTCGTTTCCGCGTTTTCGGCAATCATCAGATGATGTCGCTTTTGTCAAGATTAAAAGCATAGAAACTAATAACGTTGATGAATGCGATGTCTACGATGTTGAGGTAGATAATACTCATCTTTTCGTTACCAATTCCGGTATAGTTACTCATAATTGTGTGGGAGTACCCACAGTTGGCGGCGAAGTTTATTTCGATCCTGCTTATTCCGGAAATCCCTTAGTTAACGTGATGGCATTGGGGTTGATGGAAACCCAAGATATTGTCAAATCTGGTGCAGTAGGAATCGGCAATCCCGTACTTTATGTCGGTTCTACCACGGGAAGAGATGGGATGGGAGGCGCAAGTTTTGCCAGTGCGGAACTTAGCGATGAATCGATGGACGATCGACCCGCCGTGCAAGTGGGAGATCCTTTCTTAGAAAAATCTCTGATCGAAGCTTGTTTGGCAGCTTTTAAAACAGGTGCGGTTGTCGCCGCACAAGATATGGGTGCAGCAGGAATTACCTGTTCTACTTCGGAAATGGCAGCAAAAGGCGGTGTGGGAATAGAACTGGATTTAGATAAAATCCCAGTGCGGGAAAGCGGTATGGTTCCCTACGAATATTTACTGTCAGAATCCCAAGAAAGGATGCTGTTTGTTGCCCATAAAGGACGCGAACAGGAATTAATTGATATTTTCCATCGTTGGGGGCTGCACGCGGTAGTAGCGGGAGAGGTAATTTCAGAACCAATTGCGCGAATTTTGTTCCAAGGTAAAGTGGCAGCTGAAATTCCCGCTACTGCATTAGCGGATAACACACCAATTTATCATCGCGAGTTACTGGCACAACCTCCAGAATACGCCCGCAAAGCTTGGGAATGGACAGATCAATCTCTACCTGCTTGCAGTATAGGTGGGATCGAAATTGAAGGTAATTTGAAAAGTTGGAACGATATCCTGCTCACACTTTTGGATAATCCCACGATTGCATCTAAACGTTGGGTTTATCGTCAGTACGATCATCAAGTGCAGAACAATACTGTCATTTTACCCGGTGGTGCCGATGCCGCAGTTGTCCGAATTCGCCCCGCTGAAGAACTTCCCAATCCAAAAACGGAAATTCAAAATCCAAAATTGGGAGTTGCTGCAACTGTTGATTGCAATTCCCGTTACGTTTATCTCAATCCCTACGAAGGTGCTAAAGCAGTTGTCGCCGAAGCTGCACGCAACCTCAGCTGTGTGGGGGCAGAACCTTTGGCAGTTACGGATAACCTCAATTTCGGCAGTCCGGAAAAGCCTGTCGGATATTGGCAACTGGCAGAAGCTTGTCGGGGAATCGCGGAAGCTTGTCGGGAATTTAGTACACCCGTCACTGGTGGTAATGTTTCCCTCTACAACGAAACGCTCGATAGCGATGGTAATCCCCAGCCTATCTATCCCACGCCTGTGGTGGGAATGGTGGGATTGATTCCCGATATTACCAAGATTTGCGGTCAAGCTTGGCAACAAGCCGGAGATTTAATTTATCTGCTGGGACAACCTCTTGTGGGACAGGCGTCTCGCCTGTCACAAACAGAAGGCGGGCAGGATGCCCGCCCCACAAGAGAGATAACATTGGCTGCTTCCGAGTACTTAGCTGCAATTCACGGTGTTGTCGCCGGAATTCCTCCACTGATAGACTTTGAGTTGGAACGCCGCGTGCAAGCTGCCTGTCGGGAAGGAATTCGTCAAGGTTGGGTGCGATCGGCTCACGATTGCGCTGAAGGAGGATTGGTGATTGCACTCTCGGAAGCTTGCATTGGCGGTAAGTTAGGTGCCGAAATTAATTTAGGAGTTAGTTCATCAGATTCTGTGCGCTGGGATTGTCTTCTATTCGGGGAAGGCGGCGCAAGAATTATTGTGTCGGTAGCGCAAGATCGATCGGAAATCTGGGAATCCTATTTGAAGGAGCAACTGAGCGAGAATTGGCAAAAAATCGGTCAAGTCGGTAATCCCGATGCCCATTTACGGGTAATTACGGCAGACGATCGACCCTTAATCGACGTTACCATTACGGACGTGTGCGATCGCTCCTTTCACGCGATCGAACGGCGTTTAAGTATTTAGCCAATGAGCCCAGTTCTCTTTTATTGAGTGTTTCAGTACAAATAGTCCAGACCGCAGTAGGGGCGACTTCGGTTAATAATGGGAGCAAAAACCCTCCCCTACTCCAAAAATCGGTCTTGTTAAGAGCTGTTTAAGATGGGTAAACTTTTGTTAATCTCTCTCTTAAGAGCGATACCTCTGACTCAAAATTCCTATTAGGAGCAAAGCCGTAGCATGATCCCCAACGATCCCTTCTCCTGTGACGACTATCCTGGCATGAGCGACGAGGCAAGAATCGATAAACCAGAGGAAGCCTGTGGTGTTTTTGGCATCTTAGCACCGGAAGAAGATGTCGCTAAATTAACTTATTTTGGGCTGTACGCTTTGCAGCACCGAGGTCAAGAATCGGCAGGCATTGCCACTTTTGAAGGCGATCGCGTGCATTTGCACAAAGAAATGGGGTTGGTGTCCCAAGTCTTCAACGAAGTTATCCTCAAAAATCTTCCTGGTAATTTGGCTGTGGGTCACACCCGGTACTCTACCACCGGTTCCAGTCGCGTTGTTAATGCTCAGCCCGCAGTTGTGGAAACTCGTCTGGGTTCATTGGCTTTAGCACATAACGGGAATCTTGTCAATACGGCAGTTCTGCGGGAAGAGTTGCTGGAAAGTAACTGTAATTTAGTCAGTACAACGGATTCAGAGTTGATTGCCCATGCGATCGCCGAAGAAGTAAATGCGGGCTATGACTGGCTGGAAGGTGCGATTCGCGCCTTCCATAGGTGTCGGGGAGCCTTTAGTTTAACGATCGGCACTCCAGTAGGTATCATGGGCGTCCGCGACCCTAACGGTATTCGTCCTTTGGTAATAGGTACGATCGACACAGGCGAAGATGGGCGTACCAAACGCTACGTCCTCTCCTCCGAAACCTGCGGCTTAGATATAATTGGAGCCGAATACCTGCGCGATGTAGAACCGGGAGAATTGGTTTGGATCACAGATGCCGGACTGGCTTCCTTCCACTGGACGCAACAGCCAAAGCGCAAACTTTGCATCTTTGAAATGATTTACTTCGCACGCCCAGATAGCATTATGGAAGGCGAGAGCCTGTACAGCTATCGGCTGCGACTGGGGCGTCACCTGGCAGAAGAATCACCAATTGATGCCGACATTGTAATCGGCGTACCCGACTCTGGCATTCCTGCTGCGATTGGTTATTCGCAAACTTCCGGCATTCCCTACGCTGAAGGTCTGATTAAAAATCGCTACGTGGGTCGGACTTTCATTCAGCCTACTCAGAAAATGCGGGAAACCGGTATCCGTATGAAACTCAATCCTCTTAAAGATGTTTTGGGTGGGAAGCGGATTGTGATTGTCGATGATTCGATCGTCCGGGGAACTACCAGCCGCAAACTCGTCAAGGCATTGCGCGATGCGGGTGCAACCGAAGTGCATATGCGAATTTCATCCCCGCCAGTCACTCACCCTTGCTTCTACGGCATCGATACTGACAGTCAAGACCAATTGATTGCCGCTACCAAATCTGTCGCTGAAATTGCTAAGCAAATCGATGTTGATTCATTGGCATATCTCAGCCGCGAAGGGATGCTCAAAGCAACTGGAGAAGACCCCCAAAGTTTCTGCTCTGCCTGCTTCACTGGCGATTATCCCATCTCAGTTCCGGAGCCTGTCAAACGCTCTAAACTGATCCTGGAAAAAGTTGCCAGCGTTTAAGTAACTCAAGTTGATAGTTATAGCATTGAGGGCTACAGAAGAGGGAGAGTGGGGGTGCGGGGACACGGGAGAATAAATCTTTTCCCTTTTCCCTCTCTCTCCTTCCTTTTGACTTTTGACTTGGCGTAGCGGCGCTACCGACTATCCATCCATCTGCATTGGGCCAAGATACTTGGTTAAATAAGGGGAAAAAACTTCATAAATAAGCGTTAGGGGCTGTCTGTGATGCCAAAATAAGTAGTGACGGCCCCAAAACGGCCCCTCATATCCAAATGCAGTCTCTAAGGCAGACGATCGACCGTAATAAATTCCTTGCACATCTCTATATAACTCAGTTCGCAGGCGTTCCAAACTGGCCCAAATTGGCAAAGAGCGATTTTGCAAGTATTCATCCACATGGCTAGCTTCCCACCAAGAAGCAGCATAAGCCAACCGTTCTCCAGAAGCCTTGCGTAACCATACCTGTCGTCGTATGCGTGGCCCCGGCACGACTTCCATTTGTGCGGGTGCGCCATCCGAGTCCATCGCAATGGCAGACATATCAATCACATCTACTTCTATCTTCTCCCCAGTGAGCAATTGCAGGTGGCGCGTTGGAGAACCGTCTCCCAGCAGAAACATTTGCCATGTTGGTGCCAGCTGAGTGTGCGGCAATCCTTGTTGAATAATTGCTTCTCCTCCCTCCCAGATCGGAGTAAGCGGGTGCCAAGCGGTTGGCTGGGTCAGGATTTCTGTGGCTCTGTAGGTTGCAGTCAAGGTTCATTACATAACTTAACTGTTTATAATGATAACCTTGCTGGCGATCTATTCCCGATCTCGGTTAATTACAAGGCTAACTGGACTTATTGGGGGATGCGGCTCATAATTCTTTTCTGACGCTCAGCAGCTTTGTCGTCCTCTTCGGTGCGATCGGCTTCGGAAACTGGGAGATCGATATTATAATCCGCGTCAGCAGTATCTGAACCAGTTTCAGGGGTTAAGAAACCGGAATCATCCAAATTGTCAGCATCAGCTTTTTCTGCTGGTTTATTGGTTTCTGATATCATTTTTTTTGCCTCAATCTTGAATGCGATCCCAAACAGCTATAACTTCAGCAAACTTTCTCGTCGGTTATCCCACAAAGGTTGAAAATTTATTAGTAATCTACATCAGTCTTAAGTAGGATATTGGTTACTAAGAATAAAAAACCTATCTGTCCGTAATTTCGCAAAAAGCCTGCGTTTATCAGGGCGAACGCAAATAAAAGCCCTATCTAATTTAATTTTATCCTGGAATGCGATCGACAATCGCGATCGGAAGCTTATTTTGCTTATTTGGATCTAAAATTATTTTTAGGTAAACAGGCGAAAATTTATCAATTGAAAATAAAAATTTTTCTGTAAATTATACCACAATGCTGGAAATTTAACTAGAAATAAAAATCGGCCTAAAGTGCGATCTAGCAAAAACGATGCTTAAACTTTATCACACCCCCATTTCCCCAAACTCTCGCCGTGTCTGGATTACGCTGCTAGAAAAGCAGATCCCGTTTGAACTGCTGAAGATGGAGCTGAATGGCGATCAGTTGCAACCGGATTTTCTCGCCCTTAATCCTTTCCACCACATTCCAGTTTTAGTCGATGACGATTTCACGATCGTCGAATCCTTAGCAATTCTTGACTATCTGGAGGTGAAGTATCCCGCGCCTGCGATGCTACCCACCGATGCCAAAGCGCTAGCAACTGTCCGGATGGTGGAAATGGTGACAAGAAGAAGTCGATCGCATTTCTTCATTCCATATTACTATTCAGGACGCTTGAAAATATCCCCTGAAGGTTCTGGTTGCTTGTTTCCATTACTTGTTGTTGGTGATGTCTGAAGTTCACCAGCACTTTGGTCTATTTTTAACTGTAAATTTGAGGCTATGCTCGACTTTAAAAAATTCTTGATGGGAATACCCCAATTATTACCAAAACTTTCATCTAAAGCTGGGCATTTTGTCAGTATAGCAGGGTTTTCTTTATCATGCCCCGGCTTTCCATGAATAGCTACCACCCGACCCTTTTTATCAAAGACTGGACTTCCACTCATTCCCCTAATAGTTGGATTGGTGTAGTTTACTATGTAACCCTCATTATAATCTTCTTCTTTATAATCGGGATCATCACTAATTTTTGAAATGTCACTTTTTGATAACAGAATTTTAGAAACCTTTCCTTCGTTAAACTCATATTTACGTTCTTTTAAGCAATCCTTCCATCCAGAGATATAAACTGTTATACCTTTAGGCAAAGATTCTAAATTTGATATGGTGGCAACTGTGTAGTTTTTACCTTTAGCGGTAAATTCTATAATTGCTAGGTCAAATTTTGAATCCGGGCGCAATTTTTCATAATTTATCTCATATTCTCTTCCATCAAATGTCTTCACTTTATATTTATCATCTATCTGACCAGGCGGGATACCAACAACGTGCTTAGATGTAAGAACATAGTAAGTATCATTACTTTTAGCTACGATGAACCCAGAGCCAGTAGATCTTCCGCTGATAGAGACAGTAACTTTTTGCTGTGGAGAAGAACACCCTGATATGCTCACAATCAGAATTCCAGAAATAATCAGTAATAATCGGTTTATTGGAGAAGTAATCATGTTTTATGTGTAATGAATGTTTAGGATTATTGTTGAGTATCATTGGGATCAACTACCTGATTATCATCTTTTAAATCCGCTTGTTTTAAATTTTGATTAGTTGGAGTAATTAATTTTACTAGGTATATTAATTGGGCTATATCATCTGATGTTTTTGCCCCTAATTTAATTTGTTCTTCGTTTAAAGCATATAATAATTGGTAAACTGATTGAGTTGGTTTATGATTTTCATTTGTAGAATTTTTACCTTTTCTTGAATCATTTGTTGTTTTACTTTTATGGCTTATTTTTCTTCCTTTTGGCTGATTTATTAACATTAAAATCCCGATTAATGATATTAATAATATTAATAATAAAATTATACCTGCCAATACTCTTATAAAATCCAAATTCGTGAGATTAAATTGATTTTTATTTCCTTCCCCGTTATTACTATTCGAGGTTTGCTGAGTATAGTATACATATTCAACTCCTTTAGGTGGTGATAGTTTATCAAATGGATTTGTAGGAGCATTATTTAAATAAGTTTTAATAGGAATTCCTAATGCTAAAGACTTCTGTTGAGTTATTTCAGGACTACCAGAACCATCTGCGTAGCTGTACTGAGAATTATTCGATTCGGCTTTTCCTCTACCATTGATAGCTACTACTTGGCCTTGAGTGTTTAAAACCGCTCCTCCACTCATTCCTTCCTTAGTTTCATTGGTATATCCAATTTGATAACCGTCAACTAAAAGTTGATCAAATATAAAAACTTCTCCCTGTGTAAATGTGAATTCAGCTGGACATGACATTTCGCGGGAAGTTAGTTGGCATGGAAATCCAGCAACATATATTTTTTCATTTTCTTTTAAATTAGATGATTTACCTAGTGTAGCTGTTTCATAGCGATAAGGACTATAAAAATACAACAGTCTTAGATCTGCATCAAATTTTGCAGGGTGTAGAAATCCTTTATGAATTAAGCCATCATGTGTTTGGATATAAGACTCTTTAGTTGATGACTTTGCTACATGATCATTGGTGAGAACTAGATATAGGTACGGTAAATGTGGCGATGTTTTTACAGTATTTACTTTCAACAAAATTCCCGATCCGCTAACTTCAAAAGTTCCTATAGTATTAGCATTCCATTCTTTACGATCGACCGATAAGACTCTTACCGAAATCAATCTAGCTTTATCACGTATTATACCTTCTGGTAGTGCTACTGATTGAGTAGGTGAAACAGTTGGCGTAGGAGTTTTATCTGAATTGGAAGAAACTAAAGCCTGCACGGGTAGTTCTAAAAATAGACTACCTATACAGGCTAAAATTAGTGGCAAAGTTGAAGCAAATCTCATTTAGACCAAAGATTATGTAAACTACCGGGCGCAAACTTCCTCCGCAACAACGCGCTTGCCTGCTAGAATATCATTAATGTTAACATAAGTAGAGCAAGGTGCTTCCCGGCGCGGACGACCTGCGAAGTTGTTGTTATTGAGTGCAAACAAATCTTCCAAGACTGCTTTGGGGTCATCTTCTGGTTTTAAGGTGTAAAACAATTGATTACAGCCATTACCCTTATAATTGGTAAAACAAATGACATTTTGGTTATTCATCCGCCCATGAGTTATATACTGACCTCCTTGACTGAAAGAGGTATTCAATCTTCCTGTTACCTCTGCACATCTTGTTTGCGGAGTATAGCCAACGGCGCTACCAAAAGGTGATGTCCAACGGATAAATTGTCTCGATTCACCTTGATTAATTCTGGCGAATGTTACTGGCGTACCCCCAATAGTTTCACAGGTAAAATTTACTGTTTTTTGAGCGATAGCTGGACTGAGTGTAAATCCAGCAAAAGACCCTCCTATCAAAACAGAGACTATCAATGCCTTGACACGATTTATTAGTCTCACTTTTCAGCTACCTCCTTATTTGAATAAAAGTTTTCTGAGTTAGAAAAAAAGCTATTCTATTTTACGATACCACCAACTTTCTTTTGTAGCAACTGTACTACATAAAAGTTTAATTTGTTTACTTTTGACTAGACTGAGGGCGGCAGAATATATCGCTACAAGGCGGATCGGGGTTTGGCGAAGTAGGAGTTGGACTGGGCGAATCAGAGACAGTTGGGCCAGTAATTCCAAACGATTTGAAAACCATAAAGGCTATAACCAAAGCCCCTACCGCTACTATGGGTGCTAATATTGCGAACATTAACCATATAGGAGTAGATTCTAACCATCCGTTTTGTTTGGGTTTTCCCCCAGTCACTCCTACTGGAACTGGTTGACTTCTCCCCCCAGATTGTCCTTGTCCCGGCGCTACTATCAAAGTATTTTTAAACTTTTCCACCTCTTCCAATACCTCAGAAGCCGATCGATACCTCTTTTGCCAATCATCCCGCACCATTTGCTCTAAAATCTTTGCCAACCCATTATTTACCTGCACTCGATCCCGCCAAACAACTTCACCTGTACGAGGATCTGTCGGTAATTTTTCTGGGTCTAATCCTGTCAAAGCTTCAATTGCTGTCATTCCCAGCGCGTAAATATCGCTGTTTGGTTTCGCATCCCCTTGACGTTGTTCTTTGGGTGCATATCCTGGTGTGTGAATTTGTGTTCCTTTCTGTGGCGAATTTTGGAAAATCGATCGCGCCACTACTTCCTTCACCGCACCAAAATCAATCAGGACTATTTTCTTGTCCCGATTTCGTCTCATCAAATTCTCCGGCTTAATATCCCGATGTATAATCCCTTGACTGTGAATATATTCCAGAACCTTCAGCACATCTTCCAATAATTCCACAACTTCCTCTTCTGGAAGCGTTCTGACTCGCTGTAATTCATCCCTGAGAGTATGTCCCTCAATCAATTCTTGGACTAAATAAAACTCTTGATTATCGTCAAAATGGGCAAAAAATTGCGGTATTTGGTTATTTGTGGGCGGATTGGTTAATTTGTGTAAGACTGACGCCTCGCGTTTAAATAAATCTTTGGCTTTGTTGAAAGTGTTTGGGTTGTTACTGACAAAGGTCAGGCGTTTAACCGCGCACTTTTTATCCATTGCTTGAGTGTCTTCCGCCAGGTAGGTTTCGCCAAAGCTACCCTCACCTAGCAGTTTGATAATTCGGTAATGTCCGCCTACAATTTGCCCAACTTGGAGAGGTTGTCCCTGCAAGAAAGTCATATCGTGCTACCGTGAAGAGCGCTCTGGCTTTGGGCCTAGATTTGCTAAAACTAAGTCCCTTATTTTTCCCCATCCTAAAGGATGAATTGCCAAATTGCCACCAATGCTATTGGCTTACAAGTTTTCTCTGTAATCTCCTTTTGGCCCCCTTCCCTTCTGGGTAGGCAGGTAGGTTCCTGCTGTCACCGCATCGGTCGAGTAATGCCAGAAACCGGGTTTTTCTTGGCTAGTAACAACAAAAGCTACCCACCAAAAAAACCCGGTTTCTCTAAACGCACAAAATCGGCTTTACACGCCAGCGACTACTTTTTCAGCTTCTGAAGGAAAGCCATGATCTGAGCATTTTGCTTCTTCAGTCCATCAATCTCAGCCTGCATCTTGGCCATTTGCTGTTTCAGAGCTTGGATTTCAACTGTTGCCGCTCCGTCAGTGGCCGCAGTTGCCGGCGCTGCTGCACTAGCTGGAGCTGCACTAGCTGGAGCTGCTTTCGCCGCAGGTGCTGCTGCTGCTGCGGGACGTTTTTTCGACTTGTCTAGGGCGGTTTTCAGCGCTGCCATCAGCTGCTTCTGGTCAAATGGCTTTGCCAGAAACTCAAAAAATTCAAATGGTTCCGGAATTTCTTTAGTAACTTCGTCTTTACGGCCTGACATTACCACTAAAGGAATCGTCCGGAGCTCTGGTTGTTTTTCGATTTCCTGAAAAACGTCCCAACCACTTTTCTTTGGCAGGATGAAATCCAACATAATCCAGTTCGGACGTTCCTTGCGGATTAAATTGAGTCCTTCTACGCCGTCTTTGGCTTCGACGATCTCAAATTTACCCGCAGGTAACATATCTTTTACGGTTTTTCGGATGACTCCGCTGTCGTCTATAACGAGTATTTTGTTAGGCACGACCGATTCCTCTGCGGGAACAGTGATTTTTTTCTAAAACTAATGCTATCGTGTGGGCTTCTTTACTGTGCTAGACACCGCAGCGCTAACACGGGTTGGGTTTTTGTGTTGTATCGGCTGTCCGATCGAGGCAAGTATTTTTTGCCGCTAACAACCGAATCCTGGCAAACACGATGAGATGGGCCGCGTTTGGATAGACTGTATTAGCCTTTTTTCAGCTTACCAGCGAACGACGTTTTACTTTCCCAAGGGAATTTAAGTATATGAAAACCTCCCACACTCACAAGCTTTAGTCTCGATACGGACAATTGAAATTGTCTATTAAGACCAATATTTCTATGTCTACGCACCCATACTACCAGTTCCTTGCCCACCCTAGCAGCACTTTGTCTGACATCAGCGCAAGTGCGGCGATGGCGGGAGTAAATTCTGATGGCGTCGATCGCATAAGAGTCTCAGGTGACATACGATTGCCATACCAGTTTAGCCAACGCTCTACAATTTGAGGCAGACTAATTTTTAAAAGTGCTAGGACCTTGTTTTTCAGCATAAATACTTAAGTTCTATGGCATCTGAAGCTAATCGTACAGATATAACCGCAAAAGCCAATACCCAAATGAAATCTGAAATTGAGGCTATGCCGGCTTGGTTGCGAAGTCGAGGTATCGGTAAAGCCAGTGAAATCTCAACTGTGCAGCGCATTATTAAGCAGCGCCAGATTCACACCATTTGTGAAGAAGGGCGCTGTCCCAATCGGGGTGAGTGCTATTCCCAAAAAACAGCGACTTTCCTACTGATGGGGCCGACCTGTACCAGAGCTTGTGCTTTTTGTCAAGTAGATAAAGGTCACGCGCCCATGCCTTTAGATCCTCAAGAACCCCAAAAGGTGGCCGAATCAGTGCAGTTGCTCGGTTTGCGCTATGTGGTGCTGACTTCCGTGGCGCGAGACGATTTGGCAGATGGGGGAGCGGGTTGGTTTGCGGTGACAATGGGGGCTATCCGCGAGTTAAATCCCCAGACGCAAATAGAGGTGCTGACACCAGACTTTTGGGGCGGTCAAGGAGATGCAGAGCTTACGCCAGAAGAAAAACAGCATCAACGGATTGCTACGGTGGTGAAGGCAAAGCCGGCTTGTTACAACCACAATATTGAAACGGTGCGACGGCTGCAAGCACCGGTGCGGCGAGGGGCTAAGTACGATCGCACTCTCGCCGTCCTCCAGATTGTCAAACAACTCGACTCCACAATTCCCACCAAATCCGGGTTAATGCTGGGACATGGGGAAACGGAAGCAGAAGTAATCGAGACAATGGCAGATTTAAGGGCTGTGGGGTGCGATCGCATCACCTTGGGTCAATATATGCGTCCCTCTCTGGAACACCTGCCGGTGCAGAAGTACTGGACACCGACAGAATTCGATCGTTTGGGTACGATCGCCAAGGAAATGGGCTTTTCTCACGTTCGTTCCGGGCCACTCGTCCGCAGTTCCTACCACGCGAGTGAGACTGCTTAAGGGAAACAGCCTCAAGATTTGCAACTTGAGGCATACCTTACAAATTTACAAATCTTTCTCGGATGTTGTGTTATTGGGGATCGATCTTTGGTATTTGTTGATCAATCACCAAAACCAAATTAGGAGAACAGCCTATGACTGCTAAAGTCCCAAAAACGACTAATGCAACTCGTCCTAGCACAAAAGGCCCCTATCCGTTTCGTACAGCTTGGTTTCTACTGCTGTTAGGTATCAACTTCTTGGTAGCAGCCTATTATTTCCATATTCTGGTATAACACCGACATTTTTTGACAATCGGTGCTGCTCAGAGCGTGCCTTTGAACAAACCTTGGGGACGAACGAGCAGCACTATTACCATGATGACTAGCGCTACAGCGAGTTTATATTCTGGCCCTAAAAAGGGAATGCTGAATTGTTGACCGATGCCGGCGGTAACTTCCTGGGCTATACCAATGACGAAAGCACCTGCGATCGCACCGTAAGGATTGCCAATTCCACCCAGAATTACAGAGGCAAACATCGGCAAGATCAAAAACCATCCCATATTAGGCCGAATTCCCGTAATCAGGCCGTACATACCGCCACCTAAAGCGGTTAAAGTGCCAGCGATCGCCCAAGTCCAAATCACGACGCGATCGACATTGATACCAGTGACGCGAGCTAAGTCAACATTATCTGCGACGGCTCGCATCGCTTTGCCGATTTTGGTATTCTGCAATAACAAGTGCAGTGACACAATTGCCAAAATAGCTAAAATTACGACGACGATCCGGTAGAAAGCGACTCTGACACCGAAAATGTCGATCGCATCTGCAACAGGTAAAGCATAGGATTGGTTGCTACCTCCCCAGATGAAGATAATACCGTTGCGGATAAATAAGGCCAATCCTATAGATAGGATCATTAAAGTGGTAGAAGTAGCACGGCGATCTCGCATCGGCGACCACAGCAGCTTTTCTGACAGCACCATTCCGGCTACCGTTACGATCGCACCAAAAATCAGCGCCAACCAGATATTTACTCCACTCGTATTTACTACCCAAGCCAGATAAGCTCCCAGCGTCATAAAGTCACCGTGAGCGAAGTTGGCTAGCCGCAAGATTCCATAGGTCAGCGTTAAACCGACTGCTGCCAGAGCAATGATACTACCTACCGCAATCCCGTTTACAAACAGCTGTGCAATTTGTTGTACGTCCATTTTTTGATTTATAACCTTTACCCAGTCCTATCGCTTTGATAGATTGTCTCCCAACACAACTGCTTTGAAAAGCTTCATATTTTGAAAGCTATATAAAAATGCTGCAAAATCTCAGAAAAGCAGACTGACTGGCTTCCTACAAGCGCAATTGCTAACTTTCAGCTTTGTCTGACCCGCAGAAAATATTAATTTTTTTGGTTCTCCTTGACTCTCCAGTGCAGGGGAGGGTTTATCGTAGTATTGTCAGTTTCGCTTAAAACGTAATCTACCTCATTGTGTAAGTCTTGTCTAAGAGTTGACATCCTCCTCGACCTAAAGGTACGAGGATTCCAAAGATCGCTCTTTGGGCTTCCTCTTTCCACGACTCGGCTTACTTGGAGGGATTTCTCCACCCAGGCAGAG
>NZ_JACJPW010000012.1 GCF_014696265.1 Aerosakkonema funiforme FACHB-1375
CTCTGCCTGGGTGGAGAAATCCCTCCAAGTAAGCCGAGTCGTGGAAAGAGGAAGCCCAAAGAGCGATCTTTGGAATCCTCGTACCTTTAGGTCGAGGAGGATGTCAACGCTTGCCTTGGCTTTCGGTGTTGCCTCCGGAGTCGGGCCGATCGGCGGTCTGTATGGTGCTATTTGCGTCGGCTTCTTTGCAGCTTTATTCGGCGGCACTCCCACGCTGATTTCCGAACCGACTGGCCCAATGACTGTGGTGATGACGGCGATCGTCGCCGGACTCACCGCCAGCAATCCAGACAAGGGTTTGGCGATGGCATTTACCGTTGTTATGCTGGCAGGGCTTTTTCAGATCGTATTTGGGGTTTTCAAATTAGGGAAATACATTACCCTGATGCCTTATAGCGTAATCTCCGGCTTTATGTCGGGGATTGGCGTGATTCTGGTTATTCTACAAATTGCACCCTTTTTAGGCCAAGCAGCGCCAAAGGGGGGTGTTTTGGGCACCGTAACGGCGATTCCGCAATTGATTGCCAATTTGAATCCACCGGAGGCAATTCTAGGTCTCTTGACGGTGGGGATCATTTTCCTCATGCCCAAAAAGCTGAAGCGCTTTGTGCCTCCCCAACTGGTGGCGTTGATTGTTGGAACTGTGATTTCTCTGACAGTATTTCAAGGTGTGGAAATTCGCCGCATTGGCGAAATTCCGGTGGGCCTTCCCCCATTGCAATTCCCTACTTTTACACCCGGTCAAGTGACAGTGATGTTAGTGGATGGGGTGATGTTGGGAATGCTGGGTTGTATCGATACCTTGCTGACAGCGGTGATCGCAGATAGTCTCACCCGGACTGAACATAAATCCGATAAGGAATTGATCGGTCAAGGCATCGGCAATATTGTTTCCGGTCTGTGCGGTGGCTTACCGGGTGCAGGTGCGACGATGGGAACGGTGGTCAACATCCAAACGGGTGCAACCACAGCGGTATCGGGTTTAACAAGGGCGTTAGTGCTGCTAGTGGTGGTTTTGGGCGCTGCCAAGCTGACCCAACCGATTCCGATGGCAGTGTTGGCAGGGATTGCGCTGAAAGTCGGGATTGATATTCTTGACTGGAGTTTCTTGAAGCGATCGCACAAGGTATCCCTCAAGGGTTCCGCGATCATGTACGGGGTATTGCTCTTAACTGTATTTGTGGATTTGATTGTGGCAGTAGGTATAGGTGTGTTTATCGCCAATATTCTTACTATCGAACGGTTGAGTAGTTTGCAATCTCAGGAAGTTAAGCTGATTGCCGATACAGATGACGATGCACGATTGAGCGAAGAGGAGAAGTTCCTACTGGATAAAGGCAAAGGGCGCGTGCTGTTATTTTACCTGAGTGGCCCAATGATTTTTGGCTTATCGAAAGCGATCGCACGCGAACACAATGCCATGAAGGATGCAGATGCGTTAGTAATGGATCTCACCGATGTGCCTTTGCTGGGAGTGACTGCTTCGCTGGCGATCGAAAATGCGATTCGCGATGCCTATGATAAAGGGTTGCAGATCTATATCGTCGGTGCGAGTGAGAAAATTCAGCGCCGCTTACAGAAGTTGGGACTGTTCGATCTAATTACCTCAGAACATATCTTGAGCGATCGCACGGTCGCCCTGCGTCAAGCCGTTGACCTGGTTTACAACAAAGAGGCAGTCGCCTAAAAAGGGCATGACAAGTTCGACGAATCGAGGTAACCTGATGCGTCAGGAAACTAACAATCGGTTGCCTCCGATTCAAATCAGGTTCACATCGTCTTTACCGCGTAACTCATGTTTTTGAACCATACAATTACAGCTTTAACTGGGATGACATCCCCGCTTTTCCCCTCGCCCTTGTTGGCAACTGTCGAGGCAGAAAATTCACCGATCGTTCTCACCGGAGTTCTGCTGAGTTTGGTGATAATTTATCTAGCCAGTAAAATTGGCGCAGAAATAGCCAAACGGTTAGATTTTCCGCCAGTTCTGGGGGAATTGGTGGCCGGTGTAATCGTCGGGGTATCTGCATTACACCTGATTATCTTTCCCGAAAGCGGGCTGTCTGCCTCTGATTCAGTGGTGATGACGATTCTGGAATGGATTAATCATCTCTCCCCCGCAGCTGCCACAAGTATATTTGAATCCCAGAGTGAAGTCATTTCCGTGCTAGCAGAATTGGGCGTGATTATTCTGCTATTTGAAATCGGTCTGGAATCCGATTTGCGACAATTAAAAGAAGTGGGATATCAAGCCACGATTGTAGCTTGTGTGGGGGTGGCAGTTCCTTTTGCAGCAGGTACTGTTGGCTTGATGACGTTATTCCACGTTCCCGCGATTCCGGCAATTTTTGCAGGGGCTGCTTTAACGGCAACAAGCATTGGGATTACATCCAAAGTATTGTCTGAATTAGGACAGCTGAAATCGAAAGAAGGTCAAATCATTGTTGGTGCTGCTGTCATTGATGATGTGCTGGGAATTATCGTCCTGGCTGTTGTCGCCAGTTTAGCGAAAACGGGTGAAATTGATGTTACTAATGTCATCTATTTGATTGTCAGTGCAACCGCTTTTCTGATCGGTTCCATTCTCTTGGGTGGCATCTTCAATAAAACCTTTGAGCGGATCGTCAATCAACTCAAAACTCGTGGCAATATCGTCATCCCAGCATTTATATTTGCCTATTTCATGGCATTTCTGGGCAATGCAATTCACCTGGAAGCGATTTTGGGTGCGTTTGCTGCTGGTTTAGTTCTAGATGAAAGCGATGCTCGCAACGAATTAGATGAACTGGTGAAGCCGGTCGCCGATTTGGTAGTGCCCATTTTCTTTGTGACAGTGGGAGCGAGAGCCGATTTGGGTGTTTTGAATCCGACCGTACCTGAAAATCGGGCTGGATTGTCGATCGCTGTATTTTTGATGGTGGTTGCTATTGTCGGCAAGATAGTGACAGGCTGGTCGGTGTTCGGTCAACCCGGTATTAATCGATTGGCGATCGGAGTTGGTATGATTCCACGGGGAGAAGTCGGGTTAGTGTTTGCCGGTATCGGTTCTGCCAGTGGCGTTCTCAGTAAGCCCTTGGAAGTATCGATTATTATCATGGTGATTCTCACCACATTTCTAGCACCGCCGTTTCTGCGCTTGGCTTTTGGTGAGCCAGTGGAACCGCCAAGCACAGGAGAACCTGCCAGGGAACAACCAGTTTTAGGGGGTGAATCTCAGCCAACACCGTGAGGTTGCTGGGGTCGATCTCAAATACCACAATCAGAAGCTCCAACTAACCTCAAGGTATAGTTGGAGTAGTTCACTAACTATTTTTGAAGATCAAAATACTTTCATACTTTAGACAAAAATAATTAAATCCATAAGTTTTGAGAAAGGGGTGCTTATGAGTCACTCTAATATAGAGTCTTTACTGGAAGACTGTCGATCGGGCGATCCTTACAGACAAGCACCAGCAATCATAAAGCTACGAAAGTTAGAAGCCTATAAAGCTGTCCCGACCTTAGTTGAGTTGCTTGCTTCCCCTGAAGAAGATATTCGGATGCTTGCAGTAGAGGCATTAGGATGGCTGGGAGACGAAGAAATTGAGACGGTTGGCCCTGCACTTGTAAAAATGTTAGCTGACTCAGAAGACCTTGTTAGATCCGATGCAGTGGATGCGCTCGCCACACTCGACTACACAACAGCGATCGAACCAATTAAGTCTCTCCTTCGTAGTGACTCTGATTGGGTTGTAAGAGCTTCAGCCGCAGAAGCATTGGGTGATTTGGCTGAAGTAGGAGACCCAGAGGTTTTAGCAGAGCTTGAATTAGCCCTAGACGATCCTATTGAGCCTGTTCGAGCTTATTCAGCTTGCGCTATAGGGCTTTTAGGGACACAAGAGATTCTGCCCAAACTTGAGGTGTACTTATCATCAGAAGAGTCCCTAGCTACAAAAGCTGAAATCCTAGTTGCCAGATATCGATTAGGTGTTCGCGATGATTTAACTAAGCTGCTAAAATTACTCGAAGATGCTGATGAGCATCTGGTAGGTATCATTCTTAACATTCTACGAGACTTAGCAGAACGAAAAGTCCCTCTAACCCTTGCTCTTGATGCGCCGCAGATTCGTCAAATTCTGACTGCAATTGCACAGTCTTTTCCTATTCACCGAAATTACGCTGAACGGGTTATTGCTCAATTAAAAGAAGTAGAACTTCAATTCACAACCAAATGAGAGCAAATCAAGTATTTATTTGACGACATAATAATTTCCAGTTTCGATTACACTCTTGATTTGGTAGGTCATTGGCGGATGGTGTAGGAACAGAATGGGCGAAAAATTGAATATGAATAAAGTATTAATTCTCACATAAATAATGTGTAAATCTTAAAATAGTTTGCTAAATGACTCAAAACAAAATGTATAAGTTTGCTGCCGCTTCAGAAGACGAATCGATCGTATTTGGTGCTGCTAGACCTGGATACAGAAATATACAGGTCGATCGCTGGATTGAATTTATGCAGAAGCAAAACATCGAGCGCGTTTGCTGCTTGCTTCCTCAAACTCAGCTAGCTCGCTATGCAGATTTGCTGGGAACGTATCGAAATGTATTTGGTTTAGATCGGGTTTGTTGGGCACCTATTGAGGATTTTCAATTAAGCGATCGTCAAACCTTAATTGAGGAAATTTTACCTTTTTTAGCTTTTGCAAACCAACAAAATGAGAAAGTTGTCGTGCATTGTTCTGGTGGAATTGGACGCACAGGACACATTTTAGCAGCTTGGTTAGTGAGTGGGCGAGGATTGTCCAACCAAGATGCGATCGCAGCAGTGAGGCGAACGGGGAGGAATCCCTATGAAGCAGCGATAGTCGCTCCCCTGAAAGGTCGAAATCCCTGGAAAGTCGCGGCGGAACTCAACGCACTGCTCAATGATTGTCGGGATACTAAAAATTAGGATAAAACGCGATCGCAACTACCGCCATACTGCTGAGCCAATGACTGAGCATCTACTGAACACAAAACTGAGCATTTCTGCCCAATAAACGCCGTTAGGCTGGAGACATAAGACAAATCGTATCAAGAGGTTACTCCTATGACTCAGACTATCGAACAACAACCAGGTGGCTTATACGTTGAAACTCCCGATCGACAAAAAATCGCCTTTCCTCTCAAACACACAGAGGTACAAGCCAAAGTTGCGGGAAATATCTCGCGGGTGGAAGTTACCCAAACCTTTGAAAATCCTTTCACTACAACGCTGGAAGCCGTCTACATCTTCCCGTTACCCGATGAAGCAGCCGTCGATGATATGCTGATTCGGATTGGCGATCGCACTATCAAAGGTAGCATCAAAAAACGTCAAGAAGCGCAACAAATTTACGAGCAAGCCAAACAGCAAGGACGCACCGCCGGACTCCTAGAACAAGAACGCGATAACATTTTTACTCAATCTCTTGCTAACATCAAGCCTGGGGAAGAAATTGATGTAATTATTCGCTATTCCGATAGCCTGAAATTCGAGGCGGGGAATTATGAATTTGTGTTTCCAATGGTAGTTGGCCCGCGTTACATTCCAGGCACAACAATTGAGGGAAATACAACTGGGGGTGGTTCTGCTGCTGCACCGATGACTTTAAATCAAGATACCGATTTAGTGCCGGATGCTTCGCGCTTGAATGCTCCCATTTTACCATCAGGAACTCGCTCCCGACACGATATTAATGTAAATGTCGAAATTGATGCGGGTGTGGCAATTCGGGATGTGCGATCGCCATCTCACCAAATCCAGGTTACTCATGAAGAACAAATCGTGCGAGTAAAACTGGCCGATGGAGATACCATTTCCAACAAAGACTTAATTTTACGCTATCAAGTGACAGGCGATCGCACACAAACCACCGTCTTAACCCAAGCTGACGAAAAAGGCGGACACTTCGCAGTTTACTTAATTCCCGCAATTGCATATCAACCGAATCAAAAGATTGGTAAAGATGTCGTCTTTCTCATCGACACATCTGGCTCGCAAGCTGGTGCGCCGCTAATGCAATGTCAGGAATTGATGCGCCGCTTTATCAACGAATTAAATCCAGACGATACCTTCAGCATCATTGATTTTGCCAATACAACTCAGCAACTCTCCCCCGTTCCTCTAGCCAATACACCGCACAATCGATCGCTGGCAATTCAATACATCAACAAGTTAAATGCAGGTGGCGGAACCGAATTGCTGCGCGGTATTCGCGCCGTTTTGAATTTCCCAGTCACAGATCCGGGACGGTTGCGGAGTATTGTGTTGTTGACCGACGGTTATATCGGTAACGAAAATCAAATTTTGGCAGAAGTACAACGACATCTCAAATCTGGAAATCGCCTCTATAGTTTTGGTGCGGGTAGTTCCGTGAATCGTTTCTTGCTCAACCGCATTGCCGAAATAGGTCGGGGTATTTCTCGAATTATTCGACACGATGAACCGACTGATGAAGTAGTCGAGAAATTCTTCCGGCAAATCAACAATCCCGTTCTCGCTAATATTAACTTGCAATGGGAAGGCGATGGTGAATCTCCAACTATCTATCCTTCCACACCACCAGATTTATTTGCAGAACAACCATTAGTTTTGTTCGGGCGCAAACAGGATTGTCGTGCTGGCAAGTTGCACGTTACCGGAGTTGCAGCGGGTGGTACTCGCTATCAACAAACTTTTAATTTGAACTTTCAAGAAACGGGAAATCCTGCGATCGCACAACTTTGGGGACGTTCTCGCATCAAAGATTTGATGAATCGGATGGTCAGCGGAGATACAAAGGCAGGTGTGGAAGCGGTGACGGATACTGCTCTTACCTATCAATTGTTATCGCAATATACCGCTTTTGTGGCAGTCAGTGATGATGTGCGAGTCGATCCAACAGATGCTTCTGTCTCTGTGCAAGTACCTGTGGAAATGCCGGAAGGTGTTAGTTATGAAGGTATTTTTGGCAACGTTGCTTACAATTCTGCTCCCGCAATAGCTCGCGCTGCATCCGATCCACCTGAGTTTTTGCAACGCCGAAAAGTCAACTATTCTGCTACAGTACGTCCAGCACCTATGTCTCCTTCCAGTCCGGCTTCTGCAATGGAGTCATCTGATGAGTTCGATATCACGCTGATAAATCCAGGCTTGATGTTTGAAGACGATGAACAGTTGCAAGCACCTAATCCCCAACGCCCTGGAATACCTCCTGCGCGTCGTTCCCCTGGAATGTCTTCTGTCCCTCGCCTACAGGTTATCAGCGCCACCGGACTGGATAACAGTGCGATCGCACTTCTCACCCAACATCTAGAATCGATTCAATTAGCGGCAGGTGTCAGTGGCGATTTAGTCTTTGAGTTACAGGTGAGTAAGGGACGGGTGAGACAGGTTGTTTTGGATGAGCAAGCATCTTCTGTGAAAGAACAAACCGTAATTGAGGCAATTCGTCGAGCGCTGCTGATTTGGCGACCAATGCCAAGTATTACGAGTACCGTTGTTGTGACATTACGAATTCAACCGTAATTGCGGCGATGCGATCGAAACCGGGGTTTTCCCGGTTTTTTTGCACTGATATCGTGTCTGGCTGCATCGGTAGTACATTAGCGATACGAACAATTGCCTGTGGGAATCAAGGGTTAAATTTTTACCGCAGATGAAGACAGATAAACGCAGATAAACGCAGATAAGAAAGCAACGCAGATAAGAAAGCGATGTTTTTATGTAACGGATGCCGTCGGAGACGATCTGAATAGTCTATCGGGGAACAATCGGCAAGGAAGGAACATCAGCCAAATTAGCAGCAACAGACTTCCCAGAATTTATGAGATCGCAATCGTAGGGAGGACAACTTGCTAACTGCGGTCTTGAGCGATCGCTAAATCGCTCATCATTTCATGGTTTGCAGAAATAGTCGATCGTCTGTTGTAGATCCTATTTGTACCGCAAAAATTAGAGCGACAATCTAGCAGGAGATTAGTTTATATGAAGTCTTTCCCTTTATTGGCCATTGTGCTTGGTTTTGTATCTGTTGGTTTGGGAATGAGTGCATCGCTTGCTAGCAAGATGGAAAACTCTAGTTCACCAAGCACTGACGCTAACCTTATTGCTCAAAATACTGCCAATAGTCAAGAATTCATCGCCAGAGGTACTGAACCATTTTGGAATGTTACCGTTAATCGTCGTGGCATTGTCTATTCAACACCAGAGGTCAGAAATCGACGATACCCATACACCGCACCTTTGGCAGCAATGGGTCGTCCTGCGGATTTAGTACGAGTTTATCGACTCAACGGTCAACCTAGCGGCGTACTGGTGATTAAGAAAGTCAATGCTTGTAGTGATGGGATGTCAGATAATGTTTACCCCTACGATGCAACTCTTATCTTAGGAAATCAAGTGATGGAAGGTTGTGCCCAAAAAAGGTAATTGACAGACTGTAAGGGGAGTGGGAGAGTGGGGGAGCAAAAAGTCAAAAGTCAAAAAGGGGTTAGGGATTAGGGGTTAGGGGTTAGGGAAAGTCAATTATTCAAAAATTCCTCTTCTTCCCTCTCCCTCTTCCCTCTCCCTCTTCCCTCTTCCCTAACCCCGACGCCCTAGTCCCATTGCACAGGAGCGAGTTGATAATAGCGTTGCAGTAGCTGATAAAGTGCCGGATGCTGATTTTGCAATTGGTGCGGTTTTTCAAAGAAAGTTTCTGTCGCTACGGCAAAAAATTCTGCGGGGTTTGTTGCGCCATAGCTATCGATTACTGTCTTTCTATCTAGTTGAACATCATTACAAAGGCGCTGATATTCTTTTGTCATCACCTCAGCCCAAATGAGATAATCGGAGTTTTGCTGCAAAACAGGAACCGCTCAACGAAACTTACTCAAAAAATTTTTGGACAAAAAAGCCTTTTGGTCAATTTCTGACCAGAGGGGATGGTTTTTTGTGATGATATGACGTTCAACCAGCTTCATATTGTGATTATAGTGTGAAAAGCTTTTTTGTGATGATATGACGTTCAACTAGCTTCATGTTTTGATTATACGAAAAGAAGGGCTTTGTGAAAACAACTCTCGCCAAAACTTTCTCACTATTGGTATCTAGCTATAATAATAAAGAAGATTGAGCAGGATTAGCTAGATTTTTAGCAACTGCATTTACCCCTAAATTGAAAGTGGCATCTGGTATTGGGACAGTTGAAAATCTGTCTTAAGGTGAATCGCCAAATTCTGCGATCGGCTGGATGATTATAGCTGTGAGGAGTGAAAAGTGAACTGAAACGAAAAGCCCTTGGAGTCGAAACACGGACAGACGCCCAAGGGCTTTTCAGTTGTCGGGCAATTCCTCTAGGAATCTGAACCATTAAAACTGTAGAGGGGCAGGCGGGCAGAGGGAAAAAACGAGGAATTGAAATAAAACCCAGATCGGACTTGCAAAAACGAGCCAATATCATTTAGGCTGATTTGATATCCCTATTTTCCAAGAGAAGCGCAAATGCCCGATTCCAAAAATAATATCCTCAAGATAGATGCAGGAACTCTTGTTTTAATTATATCTGCCCTTATACTTTTGCCCCTTCTATTGGCTGGCTTCTTCTCCCAATAAGTATTGTTTGACAAATCAGTGATATCGTGTCAGGTGGCATCGGTAGTCTAAGGCTGATGCTCTCATATTATCTGTCTGTAGGAATTAGGGGTTAAATTTTTACCGCAGATGTAGGCAGATGAACGCAGATGAACGCAGATAAGAAATCAGATAATAATACATTTTTTTATGCAGCCGATGCTATCGGATATGATATGTGTTAAGCGATTTGGGATTTGGGATTGATTTTTCCTTAAAAGGAAGGGATTTTAAATTCGGAAAACTTTTTTGATGATTCTCCTCGAAATGTAAGGCTTGAATACGCTTTTTTTGAGTCATCAGCAGATATTCTACTGATATCCCGCTGCCTGAATTGAAAAAAGCTTTTGGTAAAGTCCCTGTGCCTTCAACAATTCGGCGTGAGTCCCTTGTTCTAGAATAGTTCCTTCCGACAGCACCACAATTTTATCGGCTATACGCACAGTAGAAAAGCGGTGGGAAATCAGCACAAGCATTTGATTTTTAGTAAGTTGGGATAAGCGTTCAAAAATCTCTGCTTCTGCCATCGCATCCATTGCTGCCGTCGGTTCGTCCAACACCAAAATATCTGCTTCAGTTCGCATAAATGCGCGTGCGAGAGCTATTTTTTGCCACTGTCCGCCAGAAAGTTCCGTTCCTCCTTTAAACCATCGCCCCAACTGAGTAAAAAACCCATTAGGCATAGATTCGATAAAAGGTTTAGCTTGACTCTTTTCGGAAGCAATTTGCCAACGTTCTAAATCTTCTAAGTTTTTCACATCGCCAACACCGACATTTTCTCCTACTGTAAATTGGTAACGAACAAAATCCTGAAAAATGACGCTCATGCGTCGGTGCAGTACCGATATGTCCCATGACTGCAAATCCAATCCATCCAGCAGAATGCGTCCTCTAGAAGGTACGTACAATCTCGTTAAAAGCTTAATTAAAGTAGTTTTTCCAGAGCCATTTTCACCGACTATGGCCAATTTTTCTCCTGGTTTCAGGTGTAGTGAAATACCCTTTAAAGCTGGTTGGGATTTTCCCGGATAAGTGAAGTATACATCCTCGAAACGAACCCCATCGTGGGGAATTAAACCAAAGGTAGCTTGACCATTAGATTTGGGGATTTCTTGTTCTAGAAATTCATATAAGTTGGATAGATACAAGTTATCTTCGTACATCCCACCGATGGAGGTAAGAATGGAGGAAAAAGTAGACTGTCCTTGACGGAATACCATCAAGTACATGGTCATATCTCCAAGGGTGATGCGATGTGCGATCGCTTCTAGTACAATCCAAGCATAAGCAAGATAAAAAGCAGCTATACTCAGCAATCCCAACAAGAAACCCCAAAATCCCCGGCGTACAGTCAAATCCCGGTCTTCGCCGTAGAGTCGTTGAAAAATATCCCGATAGCGTTGTAGCAACATTGGTCCCAACTGGTACAGTTTAACTTCTTTGGCGTAGTCTTCTCTAGCGATTAAAGTTTCCAAATAACTTTGCTGTCTGTTTTCCGGAGAACGCCACCGAAACAGGCGAAATGCTTCCAAAGCAAAGCGAGTTTCGGCAACGAAGGCAGGTACGGCAGAAAAAGCGAGTACCGGTACTGCCCATACTGAAAATTGCAGCAACAAACCGCCGTAAGCGACAAGGGAAAGAGCATCTTGAACTAACTTGAAAGTTCGGTTTACTAAACTCAAAGGACGACTTGATGCTTCGCGCCGCGCCGTATTCATTTTGTCATAAAATTCGGAATCCTCGAAGTAGGGAAGGTCGAGGGTGAGCGCTTTTTCTAAGATGAGAACGTTAACTTTTTGCCCTAATTGAACTCGCAGTAAAGATTGGCAGAGGGAGAGACTTCTTTGCGTGCCTGTTAATAAGATAACTAAGAGAGCCTCCAATCCAACATAACTTAAAGCATTGGTGCGATAATTTGTTTGTGCTTCGCCAGAAGCATGGACTACTGCATCTACAATTAACTTGCCGATGTAAGCTACTGCCCCTGGTAGCAAACCAGCAATTAGGGTGAGGATGGCAAGAACGATTGTGAGGATGCGGTTTGTACTCCAGACTAAGATTATAGCGCGAGCGTTGTACTGGAATAGCCCCAGGTATTGGCGTAGGCGTTGCCAAATTAGTCTTGCAGCATTGGCTTTTTTACGACGAATCATGTTTTTCATATGCCGTCTATAGGTTGTGCTATCTCATCTATATTCGGATAATTGCTTTCGCTATCTTTTAAGATAGTGATGAATGCTTGTATTATGGTAGAGTACAGGCGACTGGGTATAAGTCGCTCTTACCTATACTTTAAACAAAAAACTGGCTCTCCTGTTTTTGTTGTGATACTAGAGACTTATCTAATCGTAGGGTGGGTTAGACACGGGCGATAATTTCAGCGTTTTCAACGAATAATTTAGTTCCCGTGCCGTCACCCACCATCGCACTGTAACATAAACGAACACTTTCTCCATAAATATGAAAGAGCCCAAAATGACCGAGAATATACCGAATAAAAAAGAGCAACTTTTTGATTTGTGGGCACCTAACTACGATTGGCTTTTTACATCAGTTTTTTACCAAGCTATCCACGTTAGGCTACTAGAATATATCAATTTACCGCCACAATCTCACATTCTAGATCTTGGCTGCGGTACGGGAAAGCTACTCAATCGTTTAGCTGCTAACTTTTCCGATTTACGCGGTATTGGGCTGGATTTATCCACCCAAATGATACATATTGCTCGTATGAAAAATTGTCATCGCCCTCGTTTGATTTATATAAAAGGAAATGCCGTTGCTCTTACTTTTGCAGATAATGAATTTGATGCGGTTTTTAATACTCTGAGTTTTCTCCACTACCCCGTACCCGAGCAAGTTTTTCAAGAAGTAAGTCGGGTATTAAATACCCAAGGACGCTTTTATCTAGTAGATATAACAACTTGGAGAAAACTCGATTCGGAATATGAGCATAGAGCTTTTTTGCCTAATAATATCCGATTTTATAGTCCAAAGGCACGGGAAGAGTTAGGGAGAGAAGCAGGATTAAATTGTTTGGGTCACTACTATTTGTTAGGGCCAGTTCTGTTGACGATTTTTGCTAAATAAACTAATCTCGCACTAAAGAATCGCAGATTGTATACGAAAGTTGTGTATTATTGGCGATTGATAAATCCGGCTGATTATGCAATCCGCACGATCGACACTGTAAAAGTCAAGGGTAAATCGCAATTGGTCACGGTTCATGAAGTTTTCGATGCTGACCCGCCAGAAATCAAAGAGGGTAATTTAGCTAGGCTGCAAATATTTAAGGAAGCTTTGTCACTTTACGATGAAGGAAAGTTTTCTGATGCAGCGCGACTGTTTGCAGCGTGTTTGGGCCAGAGTAGAGGAGATCGCGTGGCGAAAATCTATTTAGAACGCTGTCAGCAGGATTAGATCGATCGTCTGTGGAGAGAATTTTCCCATCCCATACCTTATAAGTGGGAACTAATTTGGCCATAAGTCGTTTAATATGCAAACCGCTTAATTTTCAGATAATCATTCTTTATATCAAGGGGTTGAGGCGCGATCGCTACTCAACTCTTTATCACTGTTAAGCACAACTTCACCAAAACATTAAAACTTTTTATTTATTCCTTTACCTAATAAGTGCTTTACCTTTGTATAGTGGAAATAGCGATAAGCAAAACTGTTAACCCAAAAGTAAAACAACAAGTTTAAATTATGAATATGATGCTGACTGACAATCGGGATGTTACTCTACCTGCTGCAAGCACCAGTTCTCAACAAAGTCTGCAAGCTGCCAAACTGATCGAACCCCAATTCGATTTGCTGCAACCTGTGCGTCAGTGGCTTGACCAAATCGAGGTTCGGGACGCCAAATTTGCTAAACTGCTCTACAAAGTTATTCCCGCTCAGTGTCCGTTTGAACGCGATATCATACTCTTCGGTCGCAAGGTCGCCCATATTCCACCCTTGTGCAAGCTCAATCCGCTTTACGATCAATTAGTAGGTTTGCGTTTTCGCGCCCTTTGTTATTTAGTCGATCGATGTGGTATTGATATAATGTCTTACTCCTGAGCGAAGTAGAATGGACATCAAAATTGAACGTCAACCCAGTCAAGAATATCTCAACCGATTGGGAGTATCGAAATGGCCGATTTGGACTAAAGAAGTATCGGAATTTCCCTGGACTTACGACGAGGCGGAAACTTGTTATTTTCTGGAAGGCGATGTGGTTGTAACCCCCCTTGGCGGACAGTCGGTGCAAGTTGGAAAAGGCGACTTGGTGACGTTTCCAGCGGGAATGTCTTGCACTTGGAACATCAAGAAAGATGTCAGAAAGCATTATATGTTTGGCTAATGGATAATGGTTAATTGTTCGTGGTTTGCGGTTAATAGCAATGAACAATTAACGATTACCATCCAACAAATTTGCGGAATTCCTCAAAGAAGCGATTGACGTTGTTGAATTTGTTGCAGAAAGGCTAACGCGGGATTTAAGGTTGCGATCGTCATCGCGGATATCCGGTAAGCCGCTAACCTAGCTTGGGCAACTTATCCGGGTTTACACCCAAATTGACATAAAATTTAATAACTTGTAGAATACCCGAACTAATTGCACAAAAAAACAGCCATTTCTTTGGATAAAAGATGCAGCAGTTTGTCAGTCTACTTTGCGATCGCTTCTCTACAGTTAATTTAGGCTTTATGCTGCTGTTTGCGCTTTAGCAGTACTCCGCCTGTAGCGCCAAACGCCAATAAAGCCAAGGCAGAAGTAGGTTCGGGAACGGAGTTGGGTGTGGGAAGATTTCTGCCTGCCAGGGACATAATATTCCCGTTGGCATCAACATCCACAATATTGAGCCCAAAAGTTCCATTAAAGATGTTGTGAGAAGCGTTTCCGTTGATATCGTTGTTTGTCAGACCTAAACTCGCTCCAAAAGGTGTAACTGTAAAACCTTGTTCTGACTGATTCAAAGCGGTACTTGTCGTGATAAAAGGTAGGTAGCCAAACCAGCCGCCATTTGGGGTAAGATGAGCACCGTTGTTGCCTTCTGCCATAGCATACAAACCTCCTCCATCGTTAAGGAAGTCTATGATGTCACCAGACCGGGCATTCAAAATGTCCAGTTCTGCCTGTGTTAGGATACCGCCGAAGTCCGAAGCTACGACGATCGCGCTGTAGGTAGTGCCCAGCTGGTCTAAAGCTGCATTCAATCCACTAGCATCAATGAGATCGAAGTCAGTACCAAGGGTGTAACCGCTGGCAATAATACCATTGACGCCGTTGACGTGACCTCCTGGGGGAGTAATCTGAGACTGCACAAACAGGAATTTGTTAATTCCGCCGGCGACAAATGTGTTGAAGGCTGGGTCCATTACATAGTCGATCGCCACATTATTGATTTTCCGCGCACCTGGGATGTTTCCACCCACATAAGCATGGAAGTCTGGGTCATGACCGGTCAGAAAAATAGATACAGCCCAGCTGGGCATTGCGATAGCTACAGAAAAAGCTACGGTGACTGCAACGGAAGCTGAACGAGCTAAACAAAAGAGGGCTTTCTTTGCTTTCATTTTTCCCCCTAACCTACAAATATTTGTAAGACTTATTTCAGTAAATTCACCATTGTCTGAGAGTCGTTTTTCAATAAATCCAGACATGGTGAAGGCATCTTGGCAAATTTTTCCTCAAACCTGCCAGTATTAATACGCAAAGTTTACAAAAATATAAATTTCTATATACGTGAAATCCGCAATTTATCTGAGAAAAAGTTATCCATACCAAATATCTAAAAGCTGACAATCCTGGGGACTTGATGACAGCTAGCTATAACCGCCACCCAGCCTCCAGGATTGTGAGAAAAAATGTAATCTTGTCTGAAGAATCGGTATTTAATTTAAAACAGCTCTAATTTACTCTGCCGTTGCCAATTCGGCTTCGGTGCTGCCGCGAGTGCGTTTGCGGGTCAGAGTGTTGTAGAGCATCAAACCAATGGCCTTGATCAAGTTGCCTTCCAGTTCCTTGAACATATTCATGTTCATACCAAAGGCTGCATTGGCTTCGTCCACGATGCGTAAGGCTGTAGCTTCGTCGATCGGCAGTTCGTTCAACGCTTGGCGATAGGTGGCTTTAAATGCTTTCTCGTCAGAAATATCTTTGAAATGGTAGAAAGCAACACCTTGCCCGTCGGTTAGGTTCATTCCTCTTTCGGCAATCCCTTTGAGGATTTGACCGCCAGATAAGTCACCCAGGTAGCGAGTGTAAGATTGAGCAATCAAAAGTTCGGGTTCTCTGGCAGATACTTCTCTAATCCGCTGCACATAAGCTTCGGCAGCTGGGGAAGCAGCTACTTGCTCGCGCCAGTTGGGGCCGAAGTAGTAGCAGAGGTCTTGCTCTAGGCTCTTCTTGCGATTCAGCTCTTTGAAGTAAATTTTGGAGAGGATGGGGTGTTCGCGGTGCCGTTCCATCTCTTCTTCGATCGCTGAGTACACGAAGTACAAGTTGGCTACCAGCTTACGGTAGGAGTTCTTTTCTACTACTCCTTTTAAAAAGCACTTGACAAAACCGACGTTTTCTGCCATCGTGTGGGCTTTTTTGGTGCCTTCACGCAACTTGGTCGCTAAATTACTGCTCATGCTAAATTTGTGTCCCTATGTCTAGGTCGGAGCTTGTTTATTTTACTGACGGTTTTAAACCGTCTATTTCGTAACATTAGACTGATTTGATGAGAATTTTTATTAAGATTTCTTACAAAACGGTCTGTAAGGGCGGGCCTTGTGCCCGCCCACAAGGGTTTAGATATCCAAATCGGTGAGATTTAGTTTGGGGCCGTAGGTTTCGATGAATTCGCGGCGGGGGGCTACGCGATCGCCCATGAGGATGGTAAAGATGCGATCGGCTTCGGCAGCGTCTTCAATTTCCACCAGTTTGAGGGTGCGCGTTTCTGGATTCATGGTGGTACTCCAGAGTTGTTCCGGCATCATTTCACCCAAACCTTTGAACCGCTGGATGGTGTAGTTAGCGTTGGCGGGGAATTCGTGTTGAATGAGGTTTTGCAGTTCGCGATCGCTATAGCAATAGTAATGATTGCGACCCCGTTCCACTTTGTACAGCGGAGGACAAGCAATGTAAATGTAACCTTGCTCGATCAGTGCCCGTTGATAGCGATAGAAAAATGTCAGCAACAGCGTGCGTATGTGCGCCCCATCAACGTCAGCGTCAGTCATAATTACAATGCGGTGATAGCGCAGTCCGGAAGCGTCGAATTCTTCGCCTTTGACACCCAAACCCAAAGCGGTTATCAAAGATTGAATTTCGTTATTCTTGTAGATTTTGGCGTCATCGGTTTTCTCGATGTTGAGGATTTTACCGCGCAGAGGTAGGATCGCTTGGAAGCGTCTATCTCGTCCTTGTTTGGCGCTGTTATGCACAAATATCCCGCTTGCCAAAGCGAAGTTATGCGTATTGGGAACTTCGATATCGTAAACATCGTATCGTTCCTCTAGGCGTTCGATCGAGACAATGCGGTGGTTGTAGTTGGCGATCGCTTGACGCGCTTGTACCCGACTACCGTCAAAGTAGCGATCGCAGAAAGTCTGAAATTTCAAGATCGACTTGTCTTTCAGTCTGCGACGGTAAAGATCGTAAGCTTCCAAATCCAAAAAGCCCATCTGAATTTCTACATCCTTCAAAGCCTCAATAGTCTTGCGATAGTAAGTTTCGTGAAGTGCCGCTTTTCGCTTAGCCCGAAATTCGCTTGTCCATTGTTCTTTTGTTTTTTGACGCCGCCATTCTAACAACTCTTCATCTTGCCATTTTTGTTTGGCAACTTCTGAATAAAGCTGCCGCATTTCCGGATTTTTTTCAAAATATTCTCGAACTCTTTCTGCCTGAATTAAACGATTCAGTTCATCACTCCAATATTCTTGCTGTGCTTTGTTCAATTGTGCCCGATTTTGTTGGCGATATTCTTCGTTGTTCTCATAAAAATCTCGCCACTTTTGCATCATGTATGCTTTGTACTCTTCATCTTCCCACTGAGCCTTAGCTTGTTGTGAAAGAATATAACTCGTTTTTATCCATGACATCCGATCGCTCATCATGGCACGATATTCTTCGCTCATATGAGCTTGACGGCTCTTTTCAATTACATCCGGTCGATGCAACGTTTTTTCGATATGGGCGCGGTGTAGTGCTAAATGCTCTTCCGCAGGAAGCCGCTTGATATTTGTCGGATTATTGTTGAGTTTATTGAAATCTACATGATGGCGGTGATTGCCATCTTTGGATTCATAAACTCCATTCTGGAGGTTATAAATATCCGCCAGAATATGGGTGTAAATCCATTTATCATGCTTGCAATTCCAAGTCATTTCGTAACCGTCAAGCCCATTACCTCGTTCATCCTTTTCGGAAATCTTTCGATAAAGTGGCATCAAGGCATCTTCAGGTGTCAACAAATACGCTGCTTTATAGCTGCCATCACGCAACATAAAAAGGTGATCTGGCGTGCATATAAGAGTTTGCCCATTATCTAATTTTAGCTTGATAACTTCAGCATTTTTCTTGGTCACTCTGGGGTTTACAATGCGCTCTATGCCGATGTTTCCGTCCTTGCAGATGGTGTAACAAAAATGCTCTTTTCCTTCCAATTGTTCGGCAACAATTTGTTTAAAGCTAATAGAGCGTCCATCAGCTAATAAAATAAGTGTATCTCCAACCCAACATCCGCCCGCGGAATCCCCTTCGACCAGGTATATCTCTGATTCTGCGGGATCTCTGGAGCTACAATCTGCTAATTTGCCCGGTAAAGGTGAAGACTCTAAAACTGATTTTCGACGCACTAAATCGCGAGCGCGACGGGCTGCTTCTGCCGCTTTAAATGCTTGAATTGCTTTTTCTAAAATGGCATCAGCAATGGGGAGACGAAAATCTAAATACTCGGTTAATACTTCCCCCACCAGAGAATCAACTATTCCCCGTACTTCGGGATTCCCCAATTTGGTTTTAGTTTGACCTTCAAATTCGGGATTTGGTACTTTGACGGAAATGACGGCGGTCAAACCTTCGCGAATGTTTTCTCCAGCAAGGTTGGGTTCATTTTCTTTGAGTTTGTTGCGCTTGCGGGCGATCGCATTGAGCGTCCGCGTCAGCACCGCCTTCAGTCCCTCCATGTGAGTACCGCCGTCAACGGTGCGGATATTATTCGCAAAACCCAACACGTTATCTGTGTAAGCGTCAGTACACCACTGCAACGACACTTCTACCTGAACGTCATTGCGCTCCCCTTGCACATAGATAATTTCTTCGTGCAAAGGTTGCTTATCGCGGTTCATGTAAGCGATATATTCGCGAATGCCACCTTTATATTCGTAGCTTTCTACTTTGGGTGTACTGCTTTTTAGTAATTCCAGGCGGTGATCGCTAAAGGTAATTTTTACCCCAGCATTCAGATACGCTAACTCCCGCAAACGTCCCGCCAGAGTCGTGTAATCAAACTCGACACCGGTGGTAAAGATTTCCGAGTCGGGGTTAAATGTCACCGAAGTGCCTGTGCGAGCTTCTTTGATGGGTTGGGACTCTAATTCGCCGATCGGGATACCCCGTTCAAAGCGCTGCTTGTGAACTCGCTTGTCGCGCCACACGGTCACTTCCACCCACTCGGACAAAGCGTTTACGACGGAAATACCGACACCGTGGAGTCCGCCAGAAACCTTGTAACCGCCGCCGCCAAACTTACCTCCGGCGTGAAGAACCGTCATCACTGTTTCCAGTGCGGATTTGCCTGTGCGAGGATGGATATCTGTGGGAATGCCCCGCCCGTCGTCCGTCACCGTCACCGAACCATCGGCATTGAGGTCAACTTCGATGTGAGTGCAGTAGCCAGCCAGCGCCTCATCGATGGAGTTGTCCACCACCTCGTAAACTAAATGATGGAGTCCCCTCGGACCCGTCGAACCGATGTACATACCCGGTCTTTTGCGGACCGGCTCCAGACCTTCCAGAACTTGAATCTGATCGGCGCTGTAACTGCTCGTCATAAAAGGAGTTCTCCAATAAAGGCTTTGAGCCGTATAATGGCCCCAAAAGGAAAAAACACTCCAAAATTGTAACACAAAAGGGTTGGAGGCGGCTGTAGGTCAATTTGATGGGAAATTTTTTAAGGGGATGAACCCATTGAATATTTTCGATTTGAGATTTTGGATTTTAGATTGACTGCTACAAAACTGATCGCGATCTGTGGCCCTACGGCGACGGGTAAGTCGGGGCTGGCTTTGGAATTGGCTCAGCGGCTCGGTTCTGTTATCCTCAGTGCTGATTCCCGTCAAGTGTACCGCGAGTTCGACATCGGCACAGCTAAGCCTTCTATAGCTGAGCAAGATCTGGTGCCGCATTATTTGATTGATATCTGCGATCCTACGGAAAATTTTACGGTTGCCGATTATCAACAAAAAGCTCAAGCTTTAATTGCTTCTCCCCCACTCCCCCACTCCCCCGCTCCCCCGCTCTTACTCGTTGGCGGCACGGGTTTATACATACGTTCGATCGCGCAGGGGATGAAAATTCCCAGGGTAGCACCGCAGAAAGAATTGCGATCGCAATTGGAATCTCTCAGACAAACTTACGGACAAACTCAACTTTACGCATTCCTCCAACAAGTCGATCGCACTGCTGCCCAAAAAATTCACCCCAACGACCCAGTGCGAACGTTACGAGCCTTAGAAGTATTTTACGTCACCGGCAAACCGATCTCCGAGCAGCAGGGAGAAAATCCACCCGATTATCCGATTTTGCAGATTGGCTTGGATTGCGATTCTTCTCACCTGAAGCGTCGCATCGAACAGCGCACCGAAATAATGATAGCAGATGGTTTGGTGAAGGAGGTAGAAACTCTCTGCCAAAAATATGGTGCCGATTTGCCTTTGCTCGATACGCTGGGATATGCAGAAATGAAACAATATTTAGCTGGTCAAATTAGCCTGACTGAAGCGCAAGATTTAACTGTTTTGCACACCCGACAATTTGCCAAGCGACAGCGCACTTGGTTTCGCAAATATCCTGAGATTGAATGGTTTGATGTAGAACACCCCGAACTGTTAGAAAAAGTGTGGCGAAGAGTGCAGGAGTTTATCGCAGAATGTCAGCAAAAAAGCTACTAAAATATATATGCAATCATCTCCATTTAGGCAGATTGGCTAATATCTAACAGGCCGTACAAATCTAGAATTAGCTCGCACTAAACAGATGCGATCGTCATCGTCAATGCTGACTTTCAGCCAAGGTAAGCCATTTTCATCCTCAAAGGTTCCCGATCCGGCTGGGCCGAGGTTAACGCTGATTCTGGTGTCTTTGCGAAAACGACGCACTACCGGCCACGCACTGATATTCATTCTGGGGAAAGTCGCACCGGGGTCCATCCATTCTCTCGGCATTCGCGAAGACCAACGGCAGTTGAGTCCGTTAGGATCGGGGTCTACTACTACCCACCGCTCGCTCATTACCAAGGGATAATTCCCGTTGCGATCGGCTCTTGGCAATGGCATTTCCTGCGCTTTTGCTCCTATTGCTACTAGGCAGAGGGCAGTTGCAGAAAGCAACAGCGATTTTATCTTGAAACTGGCTTTAGGGGAAAGTATAAAATTGTTTTCTTTCATCAAATTTTTCCTCGCTTTGAGAAGTTAATCAGCTTTCTTTTTATAATCTATTCTTTAAAAAGTTAAACGTCGATTGTACTTGACAAGCTGTATCAATATTTTGTAATTTTTAATGTAGTTGGGCTGCGGCAGTGATAGTTTAAGGATCGATCGCTTTTTACAACTTCCTGTATGCGAGTTAGAATGGTGTAATAGTCAGAATTTTCAAGCTGATTTGCGCGGCATTTCCAGTTCTTTAACGACGCTGGGTGCTGCTATTGCCGTAAGCTGTCCCATCGCCTACCCCATCCACAAGGTAAACTGTAAATATATTTAAGTAACTTCAGCCAAGAGAAAATCCCGTGAATACTCTATATCAACAAGCTTTAAACTTACACCACCAACAACAATTCGCCGCCGCCGAGTCAAAATATCGAGAATATTTAACCGCTCACAGCAATAACGCCGAAGCTTGGCTGAACTTAGGCATACTTTATTATCAAATCGAAAGTTATGCTGATGCACAAGCAGCTATTGCAAAATCTCTGGAGATTGATGCAGTAAATGCAATGGGATGTTATGTGATGGGTTGTTGTTTGGAAAGAATGAATAATATTAATGAAGCAATATCAGCTTATCAAGATGCGATCGCACTCGATCCCACCTTACTCGATGCTTATAACAACTTAGGCAATCTCCTCGCACAAATAAGCGAAATCAACGAAGCTGAAGCAGTTTACCGTCAGGCAATTTCTGCCAATCCCGAACACTTCGGTAGTTACATCAATTTGGGAAATCTTTTAATGAGACAGAACCAGATCGAGCAAGCGATCCAAGTATATCAAACAGCCCTAAAGTTCAATCCGGATAATCCAGATCTATTGAATAACCTGGAAGTTGCCTTAAATATCGAAAAAAGTCCCGCTTATATTCTAGAATCTGCTCATAGACTATACAAACAGGGAAGATATGAAACTGCCATAGACAAATATCAGCAATTTCTCCAAACTCGCACTAGAGACGCAAAAGCTTATTTTTACCTCAGCGAATGTTTGAAAAATCTCAATCGAGCAGAAGAAGTTATCCGCACATTGCAAGAAGGTATCCGCCTTTATCCTACAGCAGGTCAACTGCATTTTGCGCTCATAACCTTCTTACAAACAAGAGGAAAGACAAAAGAAGCGATCGCCAGCGCTGAATCTGCATCGCGCCTTTTGCCTAACGATTATGCTTTCCAGATTCTCGATAAATTAATGCTCCCTCTTGTCTACAATAGTGAAGATGAAATAAAATTTTATCGTCAGCGCTACGAACAAGGGCTGCAAGATTTAATTGAAAAAACATCTCTTGCAACAGTTGAAGATAAAAAAAATGGTCTGGCAGGTTTAGTTTGCGTCACCACTTTTTATTTAGGACATCAAGGGCTGAATGTTGTAGATTTGCAGCGTCAGTGGGGAAGTTTAATACATCAAATTATGGCGGCTAACTACCCGAATTGGGTTCAGGCATTGCCAATGCCCCCATTGAAAATTAATAATAAAATTCGCATTGGGTATATTTCAAATTATCTCCACTCTTATAGCGGCACATTATGGCTAGTTGGCTGGTTGCGTTACTGCAATAGACAGAATTTCGAGGTTTACTGTTACTACACAGGTAACGACCCAGATTATATCACAAAACAGTTCCAGAATTACAGCGATGTTTTTCATCATATACCGGAGGATCTAGAAGCAGTTTGTCAGCAAATACTAGCGGATAAACTGCACATTCTTGTATTTCCAGAAATTGGGATGGACTCGCAAACAGTCAAAATAGCTGGCTTACGTCTTGCGCCAGTGCAATGCACCGCTTGGGGACATCCGGTTACTTCTGGTATTCCAACTATTGATTACTTTTTATCCAGCGAGTTGATGGAACCAGAAAATGGCGAATCACATTATTCTGAAAGACTAATTCGTTTACCAAATATTGGTGTTGCTTACCCAAAACCAGAAGATATTCCCGCGCTAACAAAGACTCGATCGGATTTGGGATTGCCGGATGATGCAGTTCTATATTTATGCTGCCAAGCTCCTTTTAAATATTTGCCGCAACACGATTATATTTTCGCTGAAATTGCGCGAGAAGTACCTGAAGCTAAGTTTGTTTTTCTGCGGGGTGGATTACTCAAAAAAAGGCTCGATCGCGCCTTTGCAATAGTAGGTTTGAATAGCGAAGATTACTGCTTATTTCTCACCATTCCCACTCGATCTGATTATTTGACAATTAATTTACTTTGTGATGTGTTTCTCGATACTTTAAGTTGGTCGGGTGGAAATACAGCCTTAGAAGCGATCGCTTGCCATTTACCAATTGTTACTTGTGCAGGCGAATTTATGCGAGGTCGTCACGCCGATAGCTTTCTTAAAATGCTGGGAGTAACAGATACGATCGCTCAAAACGAAGCCGAATATATTTACATCGCTGCTAAATTAGGTTTAGATCCGGTTTGGCGAAGCAACATTAAAGAACGCATTAAGACTCGCCAGGATTATCTTTATGAAGACCGAAATTGTGTAAAAGGGCTAGAAGAATTTTACCAACAAATTGTACAGCATTCGTAGCAATTCTACCCTAATTTAACTATTTTATAATACTTGGCAAAAAGTATTTTAAAATACTTTTTGCTGTCTACCCATATCTGTTATCTTGTTTAAAAGTTGATAGGGAAAAAGATAGCCGTTCATTAATTGATCCGGCCTAGTAGTTTAATACAAGTTTACAAAGCCAACGCCATGCGAAAACTCATTAAAGGTCTGCGGGAATTCCAAACCACCTACTTCAACAGCCATCGGGAGATGTTCGAGAAGCTTTCTCACGAACAGCACCCCAGAGCATTGTTCATCACTTGTTCCGACTCCCGGATCGATCCGAATCTACTCACCCATACCGAACCAGGTGAGCTATTTATTATTCGCAATGCGGGCAACATCATTCCACCTTACGGTGCAGCCAATGGGGGTGAAGGAGCTGCAATAGAATATTCCGTCGTAGCTTTGGGTATTAAACAGATTATTGTCTGCGGTCATTCCAACTGTGGAGCGATGAAAGGACTCCTGCATATGAATGAACTGTCAGAAGAAATGCCATTGGTTTACGAATGGTTAAAGCACGCTGAAGCTACCCGTCGGCTGATTAAGGAAAACTATCAGGGGTATGAGGGAGAGGATCTTTTGAATGCCACGATTGAAGAGAATGTTCTAACTCAGATAGAAAATTTGCGAACCTACCCAGTTATTCATTCCAAACTCCACAAAGGCGAACTTAGGATCTATGGCTGGGTATATAAAATTGAAACTGGAGGGGTTAATGTTTACAGTATGGAGCGGTGCAACATTCAAGCCAAACATGATGATGGCGAATTTTTAGAGGAGGAAATTCCCGAAATGCTGCCTGATATGAATGTCAACGGGATAGCTTCATTGTTAGGATAAAATGCCTGTAGCGATCGCCAAAACAAATGGAAAGTATAAACCAGAGATAGCACAGTTAAACAGGCGGTATTATTAACAAATTCGCCTGTTTTATCGGCTGAAAAAATATCGTTTTTTGCCACAACGAGTTGGTGACAAAACTGTTATTTAACGTTGTCTTCAACATTACCCTAAATGTCTTTTGGATTATGGTTGAAGTTGCGATCGATCGCCTGGGGGATATTTTTTCCCAAATTTTTAATGTTTTTCAGGCCCGTATCGCCAATTCCTCTTTGGCTGTTACCCAAATCTTCGGCCTTGTTCTGAATTCTATTCACAGTAGCGTTGTCTAGGCTGCTGTCTTTGTCTGCTTGTATGATATTTGCGTTACCCCGTTCATCGTAGGGACGGTTTCCCACTCTGTTCATGTTTTCTGGTTGGCTGGAATTATCCATGAAGGGAATCGCTTGAGCCCACAGAGTAGGCAAACTAATCAGGGAAATCAGACCGGCCAGCAGCACCATGAAAAGTGTGCGGCGCAGTAAATTGAAGATTTTATGAAGTTCGCGCATGGGAATCTTTCCATCTGTAGCTAGCAACGCTATAAATGTTAGGAAAACATCAATTAACCTAGCTTCTTCCTCTAGGCGTGTTTCAAAAAACAAGTCAGACTTCTCTCGATATACAAAAATCATCTCACAGACAGTAGTTTTTTTTTATGTGTCTTCTGTGGCAAAATCCATGTAACAATCAGTACCAGCAATGCTACAAGACACGAACCGGATGCTTGGAAAGACACTGCGTGGGCGCTACCAAATCATTCGCTTGCTGGGAAGCGGAGGTTTTGGTGCTACCTTTGTGGCGGAAGATAGAGACCTCCCAGGCAAACCCCAATGCGTAGTCAAGCAACTTAAGTCTAAAGATGTAGATCCCTCCCTTTTGCAAACGGCGAGACGTTTGTTCGAGACGGAAGCACAAGTTCTGTATCGCTTGGGAAAGCACGATCGCATCCCCCAGCTACTCGCCCACTTTGAGGAAAACCAAGAATTTTATTTAGTTCAAGAATTCATTGAAGGCGAAGATCTCAGCCAAGAGATCACTTCAGGGAAACAAATGAACGAAGCTGAGGTTATAGCTTTTTTACAAGACGTTTTAGAAACATTGGTGTTTGTTCACCACCAAAATGTCATCCACCGCGATATTAAACCTTCAAATATAATCAGACGGCGGCAGGATGGCAAATTTGTTTTAATTGACTTTGGAGCGGTCAAAGAAATCACCAGTTTGGTAATTACCACTCAGGGACAGACAGGCGGAACCATTCTCATCGGTTCCAGCGGCTATATGCCCAACGAACAGTTGGGAGGAAAGCCGCGCTTTAATAGCGATATTTATGCTTTGGGAATGACAGCAATTCAAGCCTTAACCGGAATCTCGCCAGACGAATTGCAGTCAGAAGCAGAAACCGGCGAAGTTATCTGGCGCGAACAAGCACGGGTAAGCAAGCAATTGGCAGCGATTTTAGACAAGATGGTGCGATCGCATTTTCGAGAACGCTACCAATCAGCTAACGAAGTACTAGAAGATCTCCGAAAATTACAAAGTACTCTTGTTGGTTATACTCACTACCTTATGTTACCTGCATTCAGTCAAAAATCGATCGTTAAATACTATGAAATATATTTAGTTATAATCACAGCGGTAACAACTATTTTTCTGACAAGATTATTTCAAGAAGCCGCGACAATAAATAATCATAACTCTCCCAGAGTTATGGCGACGCTTTCCGCTCAAAAACCGGAAGTTGTCGAGCTTTTAAATCAAGGCAAAACGCTAATAGAATTGCGTCGCTACGATGAAGCTATCGGTAGTTTAGACAAAGCAATTCAAATCGAGCCAACTTATCCGGAAATATGGCTGGAGCGCGGGAAAGCGCTCTTAGAATTGCAAAAATTTGAAGAAGCGCTACGTTCTTTTGACGAAGCGGTAAAATTGAAGTCGGATTATGCGCCAGCTTGGTATTGTCGAGGCATAGTGCTAGAGAAATTGAATCGTAATACAGAAGCTCTCGCATCTTTAGATAAAACTGTGGAAATTGAACAAAATTATCCCGAAGCTTGGTATATACGAGGCGAAATATTATATAAGTTACAACGCTATCAAGAAGCCGTAAAATCTTTTGATAAAGCTGTAAAATTTCAGCAAAATTATGTAGAAGCTTGGTATAATATAGGCATTGTTCTCAATAAATTGCAGCGCCACAAAGAAGCGCTATCAGCTTTGGAAAAAGCCGTCCAAATTCAGCCAGCTTATCCGGAAGCGTGGGTAGAACGCGGCTCGACTTTGGGGAAATTGCAAAAATATAACGATGCGATCGCTTCTTTTGACAAAGCTTTGGCTCTCAATCCTAATTCTGCGGAAGCTTGGTATGAGAGAGGTTACGTACTGGAAAAATTGATGCTCTACGAAGAAGCGCTCGCCTGCTTGGAAAAAGCCATTCAAATTAAACAAGATTACGCACAAGCTTGGTATAATCGAGGCATTGTTTTAGAAAAATTAAACAAATATGATTTAGCGATCGCTTCCTACGATAGAGCTGGACAACTACAGCCAGATTACTCGGAAGCTTGGTATCAAAAAGGCATTGTCTTAGAGAAATTACAAAAGTACGACGAAGCGCTCGCCGCTTACGATAAAGCTATTCAAATATGGCCTGCCAATCAACCAGCAATAGAAAATAGAAAGCAATTGCTCACTAAACTGGGACGGTAAACTAAGTTTAGCCTTACCCGTATTAGTGTACTATCGTAAATATACATTGCCACCTTTAGGAAAGCAACTATGATAATCCAAGAAAAAGAACAGCGAAACTGGCAACCTATAGTCAAACAATTTGAAGCTGTATTAGGAAAAAATGGCGTTGTGCAGCGTCGGGAAGAATTGCTCACCTACGAATGCGACGGACTGACCAGCTACCGAAAACGACCGGCAGTAGTAGTGCTACCGCGCACAACAGAACAAGTAGCCGAAGTAGTGAAAATATGCGATCGTCATCAAATCCCTTGGGTAGCCAGAGGTGCCGGAACAGGACTTTCTGGTGGTGCATTACCAGTCGAAAATTGCGTTTTAATTGTCACCGCCTTGATGAAACAAATCCTGCAAATAGATTTAGAAAATCAGCGAGTTGTAGTTCAACCTGGAGTAATTAATAACTGGGTAACGCAAGCCGTCAGCGGTGCAGGATTCTACTACGCACCCGACCCCTCCAGCCAAATCGTTTGTTCCATCGGCGGAAACGTTGCCGAAAATTCCGGCGGCGTTCATTGCCTCAAATATGGAGTCACCACAAACCACGTTTTAGGGTTAAAATTAGTCCTTCCCGATGGCTCAATTGTTGATGTTGGTAGCCCAGTGCAAGAAATTCCCGGTTACGACATCACAGGTTTATTTGTCGGTTCCGAAGGAACCCTTGGTATCGCCACAGAAATTACCCTCAGAATTCTCAAAACCGCCGAATCAATTTGCGTTCTCCTGGCAGATTTTAGTAACATGGAAGCTTGCGGCGCATCCGTTTCTGATATCATCAGCGCTGGCATTATTCCCGCTGGTATGGAAATAATGGATAACCTCAGCATCAACGCAGTTGAAGATGTCGTCGCCACCGGATGTTACCCCCGCGATGCTGCTGCTATTCTATTAGTAGAAGTAGACGGATTAGAAGTAGAAGTTGCTGCCAATAAAAAGCGCATCGCCGAAATTTGTACCAAAAACGGCGCTCGCAGTATCACTACAGCTAACGACCCGGAAACGCGGTTAAAATTATGGAAAGGTCGCAAAGCCGCATTCGCCGCAGCCGGACATATGAGTCCCGATTATTACGTGCAAGATGGCGTAATTCCCCGCACCCAGTTACCTTTTGTCCTGCAAGAGATTGAAAATTTAAGCCAGAAATACGGCTATCGGATTGCCAATGTATTTCACGCAGGAGATGGCAACTTGCACCCGCTGATTCTTTACGATAACTCTGTTCCGGGAGCATTGGAAAAAGTAGAAGAATTAGGCGGAGACATTCTCAAACTCTGCGTGAAAGTTGGCGGCAGTCTGTCTGGAGAACACGGCATCGGTGCAGATAAAAAATGCTATATGCCAGAAATGTTTACGGAAACAGATTTAGAAACAATGCAATGGGTGCGACAAGTTTTTAATCCCAACGGTTTGGCAAATCCTGGGAAAATGTTCCCCACACCTCGCACTTGTGGAGAAGCAGCTCGCGCTCAAACTGAGAAAAAGTTTGAAGCGATCGAACGTTTTTAATTGATTCACATCTTGCACCATTCTCAACAAGATTTGAGGAACCGGGTTTCTTAACGAAAAATCTTGGGTTTCAGGTTTAGTTATGGGCAAGAAACTGGGTTTCTTGCCCTAGTGTAAGATGTAAATATACCTACTTACTGATTCAAAATTTAGATCGACTTGCTACTTGAGAACTCTGGTGGCATTGAAAATTGCCAGCAGTGCTACTCCCACTAATCTTATGTCTGGAAATTGGATATCTGCATCTATTTGTCAGGCAACTGAGTGAGTAACTAGCAACTTGAGTTAATATGCTAAGCCACATCGCGATCGCAAATTCCAAATGGCAATCTTTGCTACTCCCGTTTGAGGTGGAGTCAACGGTTAGTCAAACAGTATTTCTAGACTTGGCTGCTGCTTATACCAGCACGGGAAGATTTTATCATAACTTCGCACATATTCTGCAAGTTATCGAAAAAATTGAAATGATGCGATCGCATTCCCAAAATTTCGCCGCCTTAGAATTTGCCGCCTGGTTTCACGATGTCATCTACGACCCCAAAGCAAAAGACAACGAAGAGAAAAGTGCTACCTATACAGCAGATGTTTTGACCAGTTTGGCAATTCCAGGAGACACGATCGATACGGCTGTCAACCTAATATTAGCAACGCAAAACCATCATCCCATAGCTAACAGTATTGATAGTCAAATATTTCTGGATTCAGACTTATCCATATTAGGTTCTTTTGAGACAGAATATCGAAATTACGCACAAGCAATCAGACAAGAATATTCCTGGCTTTCAGACGCAGAATATCGATTGGGCAGAAAACAAGTTTTAGCGAAATTTTTGCAACGAGAAAGGATATATTTTACCCCACAAATGTTTGCCACCTTGGAAGTGAAGGCTAGACAGAATATTCAAGAAGAAATAAAATCTTTATCGGAAGCAAACGGTAACAAAATATTATAGTGATTCCACAAACAAAAGCGATCGCCCAAACACTCCAATCCATCCTCAGCCCAGCCGCAGTCTGCGAGTGGGGCAACATCGAAATCGATCGACAAAAACACTTAAGCAAAGCAGTATCAGAAGACACTACTCCCAGCTGCATAGTTTATCCCAACACCCAGGAAGAACTAGCCCAAATCATCGCCTGCGCCCACCAGCAACGTTGGCGCGTCTTACCTTGCGGCAACGGCAGTAAACTGAGTTGGGGCGGCCTAGCTAAAGGGATAGATGTAATAATAAGCACCGAACGGCTCAACCGCGCGATCGAACACGCAGTAGGCGATTTAACCATCACAGTGGAAGCAGGCGCAAAATTCGCCGATATTCAGCCAATTTTGGCAAAAGCAGCACAATTTATCGCCCTCGACCCAGCTTATCCCCAAACAGCTACTATTGGCGGCATTGTCGCTACCGCTGATGCCGGTTCCTTGCGGCAACGATACGGCGGCGTTCGAGATATGCTGCTGGGAATTTCCTTTGTCCGTTACGATGGTCAAATTGCCAAAGCCGGTGGGCGCGTGGTAAAAAATGTAGCTGGATACGACTTGATGAAATTGTTTACAGGGTCGTTTGGAACTCTCGGCATTATTTCACAAGTTACGTTTCGACTTTATCCTTTGCCAGAAGCATCGCAAACCGTTGTGCTTACTGGCACAGCTGATGCGATCGCACAAGCTACCAAAACCCTTCTCGCCTCCGCCTTGACACCCACCGCCGTTGACTTGCTATCGACTCAGTTGGTAGCTAACCTGGGACTTGGTAAAGGGATGGGATTAGTTTCTCGCTTCCAAAGCGTCACAGAAAGCGTCCGAGAACAATCAAACCGACTGCTGGAAGTCGGGGAAAAGCTGAGTTTGCAATGCAGCAGCTACGCGGGAAATGATGAGGCTAATCTATGGCAACAATTACAACAATCAATGCAGGCGTCGGGCATAGAGTCTGCGATCGCTTGCAAAATAGGAGTATTACCCACTGCTGCTGTCGCCACTCTTTCCCAATTGGATAAGATTGCCTCTGGGCAGGGAATGGGTTTGATTCACGCTGGTAGCGGTTTGGGGGTATTGCGGTTTGAAAGTGAAAATGCAATTGATGGTGTGAAAAAAATGCGATCGCACTGTCAATCTCACAGCGGTTTCCTCACCGTTTTAGAAGCACCGATCTCTTTCAAACAAAAACTGGATATCTGGGGTTACTCCGGCAACGCCCTAGATTTAATGCGACGAATTAAACAGCAATTTGACCCAGAAAATATCTTCAGCCCACATCGTTTTGTCGGCGGTATTTAAAACTCTCTTGTGGGGTGGGCATCCTGCCCGCCCGATCGGGGCTGCCCCACAAGAGAATAGTAAACAGACACAAATCCAAACTACCCATGCAAACTTCAGAAGTTCCCTTATCAATTCCAGCAGATTCAGCTTCAAAAAATTTGAATGGTTTTGATAGCAAACAACCCCCCGATCCAAAACTAATCGATACCTGCGTTCATTGCGGATTTTGTCTTTCCACTTGTCCCAGCTATCGCGTAATTGGTAAAGAGATGGATTCGCCTAGAGGGCGGATTTATATGATGGATGCCATCAACGAAGGTGAAGCAGCCCTTGCGGAAGGCACTGTACAACATTTTGATAGTTGTTTGGGCTGTCTCGCCTGCGTCACCACTTGTCCGTCAGGCGTACAATACGACAAATTGATTGCCGCCACTCGTCCCCAAATCGAACGCAATTATCCCCGCAGTTTGCCAGACCAACTGTATAGAAAACTCATCTTTAACCTGTTTCCCTATCCGAATCGGTTGCGGTTTTTACTAGCGCCTTTGCTAATCTATCAGAAATTGGGATTTCCCAAATTCTTTCGCGCTACAGGATTGCTGAAACAGATCTCGCCGCGACTGGGGGCAATGGAATCTCTGCTGCCAGATGTAACGTTGAAATCTTTTGCGGATACTCTACCAGAAGTGATTCCAGCACAAGGAAAAAAACGCTATCGAGTTGGTGTGATTTTGGGTTGCGTGCAGCGACTATTCTTCACGAAAGTGAATGAAGCAACCGTGCGCGTTTTAACAGCAAATGGTTGCGAAGTGGTGATTCCCAAATCTCAAGGTTGTTGTGCTGCTTTACCGGAACACCAAGGGCAAAAAGAACAAGCCCAAGCACTCGCACGCCAAATGATTGATAGTTTTGAAGGTACTGGTGTTGATTATATTATTATCAATGCGGCTGGTTGCGGTCATACTTTAAAAGAGTACGGTCACATCTTAGAAGATGACCCGAATTATCGAGAAAAAGCAAAAGCATTTGCTGCCAAGGTAAAAGATGCCCAAGAGTTTTTAGCGGAAGTTGGTTTGACGGCGAAATTATCACCTTTGACTGATGGTGAATTAACTTTGGTTTATCAAGATGCCTGTCATTTATTGCACGGACAAAAGATTAGCGTGCAACCTCGTCAGCTATTACGACAAATTCCCGGCGTGAAGTTACGAGAACCAATCGATGCGGCTTTGTGTTGCGGTAGTGCTGGTGTTTACAATATGCTGCAACCGGAAGTAGCAGAAGAATTGGGGCAGCAAAAAGTTACTAATTTGCTGAATACTGGGGCGCAGTTAATTGCTTCGGCGAATCCGGGTTGTAGTTTGCAAATTATTAAGCATTTGCAATTGCAAGAAAAGGATGTTCCGGTGGTGCATCCGATGCAATTATTGGATTATTCGATTCGAGGTGTGAAAATAGAATTGTAGGTGTAGGGTGCGTTAACGCAGTGTAACGTACCACCTTGAAAAGGGAGGTAAAAAAGTTTCTTAAAGCCAAAAATTAACTAAAGCTTTACTTTTTAGGCGATCGTTTTATCGATCGCTTATCCTAGAAATCAAATAGTGCCAGGATCGGGTGCGTATGGATACGCGATCGCTTGTTAAATTAACCATTGGTGGTGCAATTGTATTAGGTGGCTTGGCGTTTCCCCCATTCCTCGCCGGGGATGGGATTGTTTGGGGGACAATGTTGGCGACAGCTTTAGCCAGTGTAGCTGCTGGAAATACTGCTAATGCGATCGATGCTTTAACTCAGGGGAAAGATTCCGATCGCGTATCCTTAGAGAATGAAGATTTAACGAAAGCAGTGGGAAAGGCGATCGCAGCTGTCATCACTCTAGCCGCCAAACAACTCCCACGCGACACCCGCAGTAAGTTAGAGAAAATCGCCGCCCAAGCCAAAGATAACTGGGTGAAAATTGCCCAACAGGAACTCACCCAGCAACGTTACCCCCAATTAAGAGAAGCTAAACTCGACCAATTCCTCACCCCAGAAGAATACAGCCTCACCCAAAACGGCAACCTCACCCCGCAAGAATGGCAGGATATTTTCATCCGCTTAAACATGGCAGCCTGTAAAGGGGGTGGCTTTCAACTCCCGCCAGAAGTTTATCCCCAAGTAGCCGAATTACTGCATACCACCTTCCCGAAAGCTTTAAGAGAAACCCTCAAAGAAGACTTTGCAAAAGATGGGAAAGCTTTTGCGGGATTAACTTTGCAGTTACTCACGGGGATGAAAGCGGAACTGGCGCAACTGCGAAACACTAATCTGGCGGTGAATACTGCCGAATTGTCACAAATTCTCCAACAATTCCAGCAGCTAGAAACCCAGTTACGGGGAACAGTCGCCCAGCAGCAGGCATTTTTTCAGCAACTTTCCCAACAAATAGATTCTGGTTTTGCCGAAGTCTGTCAACAATTGGGAGTGATGGAAACCAATATCACCGCATTGTTACAGAATTTAGAGAAAAGGCTAGATGCTTTAGATGAAAAAATGTGTGAAGCAGAAATCCACTGGTATGAAGCGCACGGCATCGGTAAAAAAGAATTTAAAATTAAATATATTCTGGAGTAAATTATATGGAATTCGCTGTTTGCATCAATAACAAAGATTATTCAGCTTCCTTAGAAGTTCGTAAAATTTATCAAGTATTACCCGACCCTCAAGCCAACAATCATCAAATGATTCGCGTCATTGATGAATCGGGGGAAGATTATTTATATCCTAGCAGTTACTTTATGGCGATCGAGTTATCAGAATCCGTCCAACAAGCACTTGCTACCTGCCTTTAAAATCAACCCAGAAACCTTCAAAAGTGGGCTAATATTTCAAACAAAAACAATTAATAATTAGGAGAAAATCCAATGGCAAACAACACCTCTTTAGAAGAACGGATGGCAGCAGTTGAAGCAGCAATTTCTGAATTGCAGAAACAAATTGCAAATCCTCAACCGACGAATTGGCTACAACAAATTACAGGGTCTTTCAAAGATGAACCTGCCTTTGACGAGGTACTCGCTTACGGACGAGCAATTCGCCAAGGTGATGAGTCTGTACTAGAAGCGCAAGACGAGGTATGAAATATTTGTTGGATACAGACCATCTGAGCGTGCTTCAGCGTCAAGCAGGGAAGGATTATAGCAACCTTTCGACACGCATGGCTCATCATCCGCTATCGGATTTTGCGGTATCAATTGTCACTTTTCACGAACAAATGCTTGGCTGTCACGCCTATATTAATCGGGAACGCAGCCTAAATGACATAGTGAAAGGATATGAGATGATGGCGCGGCTCGTTAATGACTTTAAAGTGTTACCCATCCTAGCATTTGATGCGGGTGCAGCTACAACATTCGATCAATTAAAAACAAAACGGATTCAACTAGCAAAGATGGATGCAAGAATCGCGGCAATTGCGCTATCGCGTGGATTGATTCTGTTAACCCGCAATCATCGAGATTTCGGAAAAGTGGTAGGTTTGGCAATCGAAGATTGGACAATTTGAGGCATCAAACGAAAATAATTCAATCCTGCGGAACGCTGCGTGTGAGTCGGTCATCACACCTCGGATTTTACTCCTTTCTCGATCGAAGAATATGTATTACATAGGCGGAGTGGGGGAGTGGGAGAGAAAACAAAAACAGGTAACTTGCGATCGATAATCTTACAGTGGGAAGGCAGTAGGAGAAGCTTTCTTAGACTTTAACAGTGTGTCAGATTTGGAAAGATGGTTGGAAGGGCGTATTTAGGAAGTGCTGAAGGATGAGGTAATCGCACCCCACAAGAAAAGCTATTTTCTTGTGGGGTGGGCATCTTGCCCGCCCCCATTTTCAGTTCAAAGGCAAGGAACAGATACATAAAATTTTGCTGGCCCATCGGAGGTGGCGCGAATTTTGCAAATCACGCCCATACGATCGCTACACACCATCGCAAATTCTGCCGCCGTTTTCAGGTCGCCAAACCAAACTTCCGCAACGTAGCCGGAAAAAGAGCGATCGCTTATTCTCCAGTGGCATTCTACTGCACCAGCAGCTTGTGCAAATTGACTGATGACTTCGTAAGGAAGCGCTTCTCTGCTCGCGTCTTGCATCTGAGATCGTCTTTTTTTACCATAAATCCGCCAAAAGTCCGGGCTAAAGCTCAGAACTGGTGTAAGCAGATCATTGCATCGCTGGGCAAACGGCAGATCGATCGTGCTTTTCCCTGTGAAAGTAGCGATCGTCGCTCAAAGCTTGGGCTAAATTATATTCGGTAAACTGCGGGATCGCGCACACCATTCACAGATGAAACTAAAAGTCAACAGATCCATTCCTTTTTTCCTCTGCCTTACTCTTTTGGGTTTGGTATCCTGTCGCCCGCTAGAGCAGACGCAGGCGTCAACTGCTTCACCAGAGGCAAATCAACAATCAAGCCAACAGTCAAGCGAACTGTTTGCCGTCAGACAGAACGGTAAGCTCGGCTATATCGACAAAACGGGGAAAATAGTCATCGCACCAAAATTTGATGAAGTTAGCGAATTTTCCGAAGGGCTAGCACGGGTAAAAGTTGGCGAACAGTACGGCTATATTGACCAGAGCGGCAAAATCGTCGTTGAGCCCCAGTTCGATGATGCTGATGACTTCTCCGAAGGATTAGCAGCAGTTGAAGTTGACGAAAAGTTGGGTTTTATTGACAAAACGGGAAAAATGGTCATCGCACCGCAGTTTGATGATGCCGATCAATTTTCCGAAGGACTCGCAGCTGTAATGATTGAAGACCAGTGGGGCTATATCGACAAAGCAGGAGAAACAGTCATCTCGCCTCAGTTTGACGATACGGAAAACTTCTCTCAAGGACTCGCAGGGGTAAAGCTGGGTGACAAGTGGGGCTACATCGACAAAACAGGGAAGTTTGTTTGGAATCCCACCAAATAATAGGGGCTAGGGACTAGGGGCTAGGGGCTAGAGAGAAAGAGTAAATTTCTACTTTTAACTTTTAACTTTTCACTCCCCTCTCCCTCTCCAAAAACCTCAGCCAACAGGCGGATAGAGAAACATCCAACAATCTACCCAAAGATAATTAGGAGCAAAGAGCAAGATCGGTAAAGTTCAGAAGACAGATCTGAACTAAATCCTCTTTAATATCAATGGATATTTATATTCTTGACCTGCTTGTCATTGGCTTGCTCCTGCTCATCGTCACATTAGGATCGGGTTGGATTGCCAGATTACCCCTCTCTTTTGCCCTCATCTATCTCATCGTTGGTATTCTCCTTGGCCCCTACGGGATACATTTGATTAAACTGCGGCCAGATGCGGAGTTTTTGGAACGACTAACGGAATTTGTTGTCATTGTTTCTTTATTCAGTTGCGGACTAAAAATGAATCGCCGTCTCAATTTTTGGTCTTGGAGTTCCACAGTGCGGCTGATTGGTTTTTTAATGCCAATTTCAATTTTTGCCATTGCTGCTGTCGGTCATTGGTTCCTCAAAATGGAATGGGGGCCGGCAATATTACTCGGAGCAATTCTTGCGCCAACAGATCCCGTATTGGCTTCAGAAGTGCAGCTATCTCATATAGAAGACAAAGATGAATTGCGCTTTGGTTTAACCTCGGAAGGCGGTTTGAACGATGCCCTAGCTTTTCCGTTTGTCTTTTTCGGCATTTATTGGTTGCAAAAAGGTAACAACTGGCAAAGTTGGTTTAAAGAATGGGTCGCAGTTGATTTGATTTGGGCTGTAGCGGCAGGCATAGTCATGGGAATTGCGGTAGCTAAGGCAGTTGTTTGGATTGATAAACAACTGCAAAAACACCGCCCAGTTGATGAATTAATGGAAGATTTCGTTGCCATCAGTATTATTTTGCTTACCTATTCCCTGACAGAAATTGTCAACGGTTATGGATTTTTGGCTGTTTTTGTGGCTGGAATTGTAGCGCAGCGGAGTTATCGCGATCCAAAAAAGCGACTTTCTCAGTTAGAATTCATAGAGCGAATTGAAAAACTGATGGAAGTAGGCACAATTTTGCTACTGGGTTCTCTTTTGCGGCTACCGCAAATCCAGCAGTTTGCAGGACAAGGGCTATTAGTTGCAGGATTGTTAATTTTTATCATTCGACCGATCGGCGCTTGGATCTGTACAATAGGAGAAGGTTTGCTTTCCACAACCCGTTGGCTTTACGGTTGGTTTGGCATTCGCGGTGTCGGTTCCATCTATTATCTGTGCTATGCTTTTGGCAATGGCTTAAAAAATGAATTGGGCGAGCAAATTGCTTGGATTACCTATATTACGATCGTCATTTCCGTAGTTTTGCACGGCATTAGTGCCACACCACTAATGAACTGGTACGAGGATAATATTAAGAGCCGTCGTCAGAATGTTAAACCCATAGAAACGTCTGTTGACAAGTATTGATTAATTATGGAAGAGAAGAAAGTTAAAATAGATTCTCTCCAAGCTGAAGCATTATCGCTGTATGAAGCTGGATATTTTGCAGAAGCAGAAATCAAATACAAGGAAATCTTGGATTTGGATATTAATAATGCAGAAGCGTGGCGCGGTTTAGGAACGATCTACTATGTGCAAAAGCAATATCAAGATGCACTAGAAATGCTGTATAAATCCTTAAAGCTCGATTCCTCAAATGCCATTCAATATTATAATTTAGGTTTGGTTCAAGAAAAAATAGGTTATCTTGCCAAAGCAGTTCGGTACTATGAGAAAGCGATCGCACTCAATCCCCACTACATTGAAGCGTATCATAACTTGGGCAAAGTTTTCTCGGAAATGGGCTTGCTCGAACAAGCGGAAACAACTTTTATTCGCGCCATTGCTGTTCGAGAGAACTACTATCTTAATTATCTTAATTTAGCAAATATTTTAATGATGCGACAGCAAATTAATGAAGCGATCGCATCTTATAAAACCGCACTTCAGTTAAACCCCGGCGAGCCTTTAATTTTCCATAGTCTGGCGATTGCATTCCAGGCTAAAAATGAACCCGTACAAGCATACCTTTACTTTGGTTATGCAGCTTATTATCTAGGACAATATCCAGAAGCAATTAGCCATTATCAAAACTTTCTCAAAACCAAAACGGGAGATGTTGAACTTTACATCGCGTTAGCTGACTGTTATAAACATTTGCATGAATACAAACAAGCGATCCAAACTTATCGAGAAAGTCTGCAACTTTATCCCCAGGAAATAGAGCTTTACTTGCGATTGGCAATTATCCTGCAAGATTGCGGACAAACTCAAGCAGCGATCGAACTGATCGATGATGCTTTATTATTCTTCCCTGATGATATATCTCTCAAATTAGAACAGCTGCGAATCTTACCAATTATCTATAAAGATCTAGACGAAATTGCATTTTACCGAGAGCGATTTACACAAGGTTTGGCAAATCTTATCCAGCAAACATCCCTAAAGAATTCTGAAGCAAAACAGAGCGCTTTGAAAGGCATAGGTTGGCGCACAAACTTTTATTTGCAATATCAAGGTTATAATGATCTAGAATTGCAAAAACAGTATGGGCAGTTTGTCCATACTGTGATGGCGGAAAAATATCCTCAATGGTTAAAAAAACTGCCTCTAGCGCCTCTAAATGGGGATGAAAAAATTCGCATTGGCTATATCTCTGATTGCTTTCATTGGCATACAGTTGGTATCGTATTTATGGGATGGCTGAAAAAATGCGATCGCCAGCATTTTGACATATCTTGTTACTATATTAATAGCATCACAGACGAACTAACCCAAGAGTTTCAACTATATAGCGATCGCTTTCATCATATCCCTGACAATCTAGAAGCAATCTGCCAACAAATTATCGCGGATAATTTACATATACTCGTGTTTCTAGATATTGGCATGACTCCACAAATGACGCAACTAGCAGCACTGCGTTTTGCGCCAATACAATGTGCAGCATGGGGACATCCAGTCACTACAGGTTTGCCAACAATTGATTACTTTCTTTCTAGCGATTTGATGGAACAATCAAATGCAAAAGAGCATTATTCAGAGGAACTAATTCGTTTACCTAACATTGGCATATCCTACGCTAAACCTAGCATTCCAGAACTCAGCAAAAGCCGCTTAGATTTTCATTTGCGAGAAGATGCGGTAGTATATCTATCTTGTCAATCTCTGTTTAAATATTTACCTCAGTACGATTATATTTTTGGTAAAATAGCTCAACAAGTTCCGCAAGCGCAATTTGTCTTCGTCTCCCATTTAGCACCACCGATCGTAGAACAATTTCGGCAACGATTACAGCGTGCTTTCGCAGAGTTTGACTTGGATAGCGAAAAATATTGCCTAATTTTAACCCGCCAAACACAGCTAGACTACTGGAATCTGAATTTAGTTTCAGACATTTTTCTGGATACCTTTGGATTCACTGGATTTTTGACAACGCTAGAAAGTATTGCTTGCAATTTACCAATCGTAACTTGTCCGGGTAAATTTATGCGATCGCGTCAATCCTACGGCATTTTAAAAATGCTTGGCGTCACCGAAACAATCGCTAATAATGAAGCAGAATATATCGAAATAGCCGTTAGATTGGGTTTAGATCGAGAGTGGAGACATCAAATCGTAGAGCAAATCAAACATTGCCAAAATTACCTCTACGAAGACAAAAATTGCATAGCAGCACTTGAGGCATTTTATCATAAAATAATCCAGACAAATTAATTAGAAAAAACTTAGTAGAAATAATTCACTATTTACCAACACGAACATTTTTCCACCTTTTTCGTCTATCATACAAAAGAGGGAGGATTTTACATGGATAAGCGCAGTCAACAAAAATTCATTCTGACACCTAAAATTGCCATGTTATGCCTGACAGCGATATTACCATTGCTGGGCGACATACAGGCACAATCTTCTACTAACCTAGAGATCGTCTCTCATATCGAAAAATTAAAAGATAACGATAAACTAGAGCGTTTAGAAGCTGTGAGAGAATTGCGGAAAATTGGTTCTCCAGCCATACCTGCGCTGACAGCAGCTTTGCAAGACGAGGAAAATCGAATTCGTGGCGGTGCTGCCTTTGCTTTAGGTGCAATAGGTGCAGAAGCGAAAACAGCAATTCCTCAACTAATTGCTATGTTAAAAGATCCCGACGATCGAGTTCGTTTAGATGCTGCCGTAGCGTTGCGGAGAATTGGTTCCCCAGCAGTTTCTGCACTAGCTGAAGCATTACAGGAACCCAATAATAAGCAGATTCGCATAAACGCTACCTTTGCTTTAGCAGGAATCGGTGCAGAAGCGAAACCAACCATTCCCATTTTAATAAAAATGTTGAAAGATAATGATGAAGAAATTCGCTTAAATGCAGCTATAGCTTTGCGCGGAATCGGTTCGCCTGCAATCCCCGATCTTACTAAAGCATTGCAAGATAAAAATGAGCAAGTTCGCAGAGGTGCAGCTATAGCTTTAGGAAAAATCAGTTCGCCTGATACTCATCCCTCCAGCAAAGCATTACCCAGCGAAAATCAACCAATTAGCAATCCTACTAACGTAGCGGTTTGCGTACCTCCTCCCCCTCGTCATCCTGTTTCTACTACTCCCACCCAATCTCGCATCAATCCCTCCGCTATTCGTCTAACTCCTACCCCAACTCCCAGTCCAACTGTTCGTCCAACTGTTCGTCCAACTCCTGTTAAACCTACTCCTAATCCCTGTACCCCTCGCCCTAATTCAGGCATAACTGCACCTTCAAGAAATCAATGAGGTAAACTGGCGCTTGGGCAAGGTAGCTAGTGAGTGTTGAAAGCGCGATCGCAAATATTATTAACTCAAGTTGCTAGTTATCAGATCTGGTTGTTGATTACCTCAAAACCCCCTTTTTTAAGGGGGATTTAGGGGGAGAGCGAAGGAGAGAGAATCTAATGCGGTAACTTGCCTATTTTCCTATACTGATTGGCAACTCATTAGAAACACTGCTAGTATCATAAATCCTAGTAGCAAAATTCTTCTTTACTATTTTTGAAAAATTTGCTAGCAATGGCTTAACATAAGGTTTCTGTAAGTGTTCAACTAGAGCGGCCTTATCTTTCCACTCCTCATAGTAGATAAAAGAATTCTGGGCTGTTGGTTGTTCGTAAAAACCGTAGGTGATACAACCCGGTTCATTTGGTGTAAGTTCGAGTGCTTCTTTCGCCAGCTTCAGAAACAGTTCGCGCTGTTCAGGGTAGATTTCAAATCGATTGACTACAACCAATGGCAGGTTAGTGTTAGTATTCTGCTGATTCGTTGTAGAAACTTGAGCAAAGGCTTTACTGCTGAATATTGCAGCGCTCGCAATTGCCAAACCCAGTAATACAACTGTTTTTATTACTCGTACCCGGCTAAAGAGATAAGTTTGTCGCATTTTTTCCATTTCTCTTTTTGGAGATTTTAGCTTGATTAAGCAGTAGGATATCCTAAAATCTCAGGTTCTGCCCACCGCTCGTGCGGCGACTTAAAAATATTCGCCCTACGAGCCAAGTTTGGAGTACGATCGGCGAACTTATAAGTGAAATCGCTGCCGGCTTTGCGTACAGGGGACTGAGAATTACTTATGTACGGAGCATTTCGCAAATCGATCGCCTTCACTTATTACCATGATTGCGGTAGCTCATAATTCTTTTGACTTTTGACTTACTCCCTTTTATTGGCTCCATTGTTGCAGCTTTCTAAAAATTTAGCAAGGGTAGCTTCCAACTGGGGCGAAAGTTCTAAAGGCAAAGCACCAGAACGAACGTGGAAATCGCGTTGAGGAAAAGGAATTTCAATATTGCGATCGCGCAAAATCCCATCAATCCGAAAATACAAATCGCTCTTAATAATAACCTGTTGGCGCGGTTCTTTAATCCAAACCAGCAACTCTAACTGTAAAGAATAATCGCCAAATCCCCTAAAAATCACATTCGGAGGTGGGTCGGATACCACATCAGGATAATCTTTTGTAGCATCAATCAAGGCATCGCGTACCTTACTCAAATCAGAACCGTAGGCTACACCGATAGGCAATCTCAGCCTCGTGACAAAACCGCTGTGACTCCAGTTGACAACCTCGTTTTCCAAAAATCGAGAATTAGGCACAATTATGGAAACGCGATCGAGCGTGCGAATTTCCGTACTGCGGACACTTATCCGCTCGACCGTCCCCATAAAATCACCCACATTGACAAAATCACCAACTTGAATCGGACGCTCAAAAATAATCACCAAACCGCTGACAAATTCCTTGGCAATTCCCTGCAATCCCAAACCAATTCCTACACCCAAAACACCAGCAAAAATAGTGAGAGAACTGAGGTCTAATCCCCACAGTTGCAGCAACACTACAGTACCGATGAAAATCAGCCCGTAGAAGGCGATCGTGGCGATCGCTTCTTGAGCGCCTCGATTCATCCCCGTCAAACCCAAGATGCGCGATCGCAGCACATTCTTGACGGTTCCAGTTACAATTAAAAGACCGTAAAACAGCGCAATCAGGATAATTACCTGAATAACCGAGTAAGATTTGTCTCCCAGCGGGATAATCGGCGCAGCCAGACTGTAAACAATCACATCAACTATTTTTTGGCTCCACAGGCGCGTTTGGGGAAACTGGTTGGTAATGTAGAGTAGCGCACCCAACCACACCGCTACACGCAGCAGGACAAGCGTAAACTTGAGGAACAAGTCAATACTTTGAGTTGGCGCAGCCGTTTCCGGAACAGTTTCGCGCTGGGAAATCAATCGGCGCTGCAATTTCTGCCAAATTGAGCCTAAAACAGAATTAAAGCCGATCGCTACCAGCACGCACCCAGCGGAAACCAACAAAGCTTTGCGGATATACTCAGGACGCCTTTGTTCCTGTGCTAGCTTAATGGCAACATCAATGCGATCGCGCCACCGTTGAGCCTGTTCCTCCTTCGTCATCCCATCTACTGCATCTTTCTCGGTGACAGTCAGCAAATTCAGCCCATTCACCCGAATCACAGGCAAATCTTTCACCTTTACCACCTGCACCTGCACCGCTTCGTCAGATTCCACCGCTCGATTGAGAATCCCATTGGCATAATCAGCTCGCGGTTGAGCGTCAAAACCCTCCAGCTGGCTGACTTTAAACAGCTGGCGTCCATCCAGCGCAATCGCCGCCGAGGGATTTGCTTGCGCCCAAACTGGTGTCAAGCTCAGCACACAGCCCAAAATAAAGCTGAGGACAACGATAAAGTTCGATCGTGGGTGGGCAATATTTTTCAGCCGTCCCACGAGCATCCGGAGAGATTTATTTTTCATAAAGCCAAGCAGATTCAGGCAAATCATTAGGATCGAAATTGTAGAGATGTTCACCACGGGAGCATAGCAAGTCATGGCATACGATTACGACCTTTTTGTGATAGGTGCGGGTTCCGGGGGGCTGGCGGCTTCCAAACGAGCGGCTTCCTACGGTGCTAAAGTAGCGATCGCAGAAGGGGATCTCGTCGGCGGTACCTGTGTAATTCGCGGCTGCGTTCCTAAAAAATTAATGGTATATGCCTCTAAGTTCTCGCATCTATACGAAGACGCAGTTGGCTACGGTTGGAGTAAAGTCGAACCCAGCTTTGATTGGCAAAAACTCGTTACCGCCGTCAACAATGAAGTCATGCGTCTGAATCAGCTGCATATTAACTTTTTGGCAAAAGCTGGCGTCGAGTTATTTCAAAGTCGCGCCACTTTAGTCGATTCTCATACCGTAGAAGTAAATGGACGCAAAATCACAGCCGACAAAATTTTAATTGCTGTCGGCGGCGAAGCTATCAAACCGGATTTACCTGGCGTGGAATATACCGTTACTTCTCGCGAGATGTTTCACCTTAAGGAACAACCCAAGCGTCTGTTAGTTATCGGTGCTGGCTATATCGCCGTAGAATTTGCCTGTATCATGCACGGATTGGGCTCTCAGGTAAGTGTGATGATTCGGGGCGATCGCATTTTAAAAGACTTTGATGAAGATATTAGCAGCGGCGTTAAGGATGGCATGAGCAAACACGGTATCGACTTTATTTGCAATAGCCTAGCCAAAAAATTTGAACAGACATCAGAAGGGATTAAAATCACTTATGCTGAAAAAGGCAAAGACACAGAATCCACTATAACCGCAGATGCGGTTTTATTTGCGATCGGTCGCGCACCCAATTTAGCCAGACTCGGTTTGGAAACAGCCGATGTTGAAGTTATCAACTGCGAAGATGAAGATTTGCCTAGATTGCACGGTTACAGCGTCAACTGCGCCATCCAAGTTGATGAGTACAGCCGCACCAACCAACCCAATATTTTCGCTGTCGGCGATTGCACCAACCGCATCAATTTAACACCCGTTGCTATCGGTGAAGGTCGCGCTTTTGCCGATACCGAATTTGGCAACAATCCCCGCGTTTTCAGTCACCACGAAGTCGCATCTGCCGTATTTTCCCAACCCGAAGCCGGCACAGTCGGATTGAGCGAAGCCGAAGCGCGACAAAAATATGGCGACGCCGTAAAAATATATCGCGCCCGTTTCCGTCCCATGTTCCACAGTTTGACTGGCGCTGATGAAAAAGTTACGGTCAAGTTAGTTGTTGACAGCAATACCGAGCGAGTATTGGGCGCTCATATGGTAGGCGAAAATGCCGCCGAAATTATTCAAGGCATCGCCATAGCCGTCAAAATGGGCGCTACCAAAAAAGACTTCGACGCCACAGTGGGAATTCATCCTTCTACCGCTGAAGAATTTGTCACGTTGCGATAAATATCTGAAAAATCGGGTTTCTTTGTCAGAAACCCGGTTTCTGACAAGTGCAAGCTCTGAGATTTCCTATTTAATCAATACTTGAAATGATTTCCTGCAATTCCTCTAGAGTACTCACCCTCTTGAGTCCCAGTTGAATTGTCTTCAATCGCTCCAAATCAGAAATTTGAGATATTTCCGGCATCAGCTGTACTCCCTCGCTGCCGAATTTCATCTCTAAAATTAGTTCGATTGATGACAGTCGTTCTTGGCGTATTCCTTGTTGCAAAATTTCTTGATACCACGGAGACTCGCTTAACACTGCCATATCCCACCTCATGATTTGCTGAACTAAAGCTCTTTTTTAACGCCACAAAAACCCCGACAGCTTAGAAATCTTGGGCTATACAATTCCTCTTCAGAATAGAGGGGACTTTCAATGATAAAAACCCGCCGATGCGGGTTTTGTTTGTCTTGTCGCGATTTCGATCGCTCCGATATTCTCAATGCTAATATTTAATTTTTCTAAATCTTTCAAACAGCAACACCCAAGCCATATTCTCTGAGGAATCTCCTCTCATTGTTTTTCAGCCCGGAGTTGCACTGAGATATAAAATCCAGTTCCCTATCTCCCTTGGCAATACATGAGGAAATATCAGACTTTTGGTTGGGTGTTACTGTTTTTGGATGAGACAGATGCTATATGAAACAGCGGCTTTTACCTCTTTATTACAAACGTTAACTTCGCTGTGGTATCTGTCGGAGAAGCTTGTTTGCTTCATGTTTTTAATTTAGCACGCTTTTTCAGAGAGACAAGCGAATGAAACTAAACTTTACTTTGTGTGAGGTGACTGCTGCTTAGTTTAAGAAAATAAATAAAGCGCGATCGCTACACTTGAGATTACTTCTCGGACAACAGAAGAGTTTGTTATATATTGAACGGTGTCGCTAAACTAAGAGCTATCTTCCCTACTTGACCCCTTTGTGTGGGTTAGCCCCAAGCTTTGGTCGCTACGATCGTTGGGCGAGGTGCTATCTCAATATTGCTAGATAGTCAGATGGGCGATGCAAGTGCGCGTACAGACTGCATATCGTTGCTTTATTGCCCTCCCTCTCAGGAAAGATTTATTGTTTTGAATCCACCAAGCCATGTTTGAGAACGCGCTCACTTTGGTGTTCACCGATCTAGTAAATTCTACTGCCATGAAACCCAAATTAGAAGGCAGTGACATCAGCGCACGCAACCGCGTGTATCGGGACACAATTTTGATGCCGCATCGCCACCGCGTTGAAGTCAGTGTAGAGAAATACGGTGGGCGCAAAGTTGAAACTATCGGCGACGCTTTCTTCCTCGTCTTCCCCAAACCTATTCAAGCTGTACAATGTGCGATCGCCATCCAAAATAGCCACATCACCGACCCTATTCCCACACCATTTGGAAAACTGCAAGTCACGATCGGAATGCACACGGGTAGCCCGCTTCCGGATGCCGATCGCTTCATCGGACACGAAGTAGATTATGCCGCCCGTGTCGCCGCCCTCGCCAGCGCCGAGCAAATTTTACTCTCGGAAGCCACCGCCGCACTGTTGCGCGACACCCAAATCGCTGAGTTAGCCCTGCATCCCCATCTTTGAAGTCCTCTACGGCGACAACAAAGAACCCAAACCCCTCAAAGACGGCATCAAAGCAGGGATTGACTTTTGGCGGAAAGTGTGCAGAGACAGACTAGAATCGCAAAAACGGCTCACCACCAATCCCCTCACAGCTGAAGAGGGAGTAACCTTCGATTTAGATGAAATTTACATACCCTTGGGATTGGTAGAGAGAAAACAACGCGATCGACGCAGCGGAAATATTTCTCCAGAACAAGGTTCTCAGCTATACAAACCTGTCAGCTTAGATCTGGTATCGCCGCCAAAGGAAGTAACTGCAACATTTGAAAACGATGAGTTTTTTGAGAAAGTCCTCAAACCCGGAAAAAGCAAAAAAATCGCCATAATTGGGGAACCCGGTGCGGGGAAAACTACCCTTTTACAAAAGATAGCTTTTTGGGTATTAGAAAACACCGAAGATTTACCGATTTGGGTTTCCCTAGCTGATTGGCAAGATAAAGACAAAGACCTCAAACTCGACCAATATTTACTAGAAGATTGGCTCAAAGACGCCATTCGCAAAGCGCGACTATCACCGGAAATTCAGGATGATTTTGTTGACCAATTCAATCAAGGTCGAGTTTGGTTGCTGCTAGATGGCGCAGACGAAATGGACGAGGGATCTGGGGGAATTTCGCCCCTAACATCGATCGCAAACCAGCTCTCCGGTTGGCTCGATCGCGCCCAAATTGTTTTAACCTGTAGGCAGAATGTTTGGGATAGTGGCAAAAATGCGCTCGAATCCTTCGCCACTTATCGCAACTTAGACTTTAACCGCGCTCAGGTAAAAGAATTCATCCGCCATTGGTTCCGCGATAATCCCCAGTCGGGTAAGTGCTTGATACGAGAGATCGATCGAGCGGGACGAGAGCGGATCGACGATGCAGCCAAAAATCCTCTTAGGTTGGCACTTTTATGTCATATTTGGCAATTTGGTGCTGGTGAATTGCCCAACACCAAAGCCGGACTTTACGAACAGTTTGTCGAAGGAATTTATGAATGGAAACAAGAGCGATTTCCCACAACCAAACAACAGCGACAGGCTCTTACTCAAAGCCTGGGAAAATTAGCTTTAGAAGCAATTAATGCCAAAGAATCTCGATTTAGGTTGCGGCATAGTTTTGTAGAGAAAGTGCTGGGGAACCAGTACCAACAGTTTCAATTAGCTCTCGATCTAGGTTGGCTAAATCATGTGGGAGTAACCGCAGAACATCCTCACGAAGAAGTTTACGCTTTTTTCCATCCCACTTTCCAAGAATATTTCGCGGCGCAGGCAATTCCGAATTGGCGCTATTTCCTCAACCACATTCCCCGCAACCCCAGTATGGGAGCTTACCGCATTTTTGAACCCCAGTGGCGGGAAGTAATTTTGCTTTGGTTGGGGCGGGAGGAAGTCGCAAAAGAGCAGAAAGAAGAGTTGATCGCTGCACTGTTAGAATTTGAGGACGGTTGTCAGCATTTTTATGAGTATCGCGCTTATTTTTTGGCAGCAGCAGGGATTGCCGAATTTAAAGATTGTAGCTTTGCTGATGGGATTTTGGCTCAGCTCGTTCACTGGACGTTTGCTTATGAAATAGAGAAGCAAAGATGGTGCAACTCTCTGTCAGCAATGCGGAATAAAGATAGTGCATCCAGGCATAAGTTTTCCGGTCAAAAAACTCTAACTGCTTTACTCGATCGCACTTCGCTCCTCGCCCTAGAAAAAGAAGCGAAAACAGCACTGCAAAAAACTGAACGTTCCAGAGCGATCGCCGCTTTAATTGACTTGCTGCACAACAGTCAGCAACATAAAACTATCAGGCGATCGGCCCAAATGTTGGGGCAAATTGGCGCAAGTTCTCCAGAAGCGATCGCCGCCTTAATTGAAGTGCTGCAAACTTCCAGAGATGAAGAGACTCGCAGGCGCTGTGCTAAAAGTTTAGGGCAAATTGGAGTGGGAAACCCAGATGCTATCTACGCTCTTTTGGAATTGCTACAAAATAGCGAGGATGAAGATACGCGCAACCAAGCTGCCTATAATTTAGGGCAAATCGATCCCAAAAATACACACGCGATCGCAGATCTAATTGACTTGATCCGCAATTCCGCAGATGAAGATACCCGCCGTATCGCCGCCCTTAATTTGTGGCAAATCGATGCCGGAAACGCCGAAGCTACCGATGCTCTAATTCAGTTAATACATACTTCTGGCGATGAAGACACCCGCAGATTAGCCGCCTATAATTTGGGGCTAATCGATCCGCGCAATCCGGAAGCACGCAACGCCTTAATTCAGTTAATTAATACTTCTGGAGATGAAGACACTCGCAAATTAGCCGCCCAGAATTTATGGCAAATCGAACCGGGGAATCCAGAAGCGATCGGACTTTTAATTGAGTTAATGCACGCATCTGGAGATGAAGATACTCGCAGACAAGCTGCCTACAATTTAGGGCAAATCGATTCCGGTAATTCCGCAGCTCGCGATGCTTTGATTCACCTAATCCGCACATCTGGAGATGAAGATACCCGCAGATTAGCCGCTCAAAATTTAGGGCAAATCGATCCGGGAAACCGGGAAGCGATCGCTACTTTGTGTAAGTTAATTCGCACATCTGGAGATGAAGATACCCGCAGATTAGCCGCTCAAAACTTAGGGCAAATCGATCCGGGAAATGAGGAAGCTATAACTGCTTTATCTCAGCTAGTGCGAAACAGCCACAATCAAGAAACCCGGAGAAGATCTGCAAGGAGTTTGGGATATCTCGCCCTGGGTAACGAAGAAGCTCGCGACGCTTTGACGCACCTGCTGCAAACCAGTCAGGATGAGTTTACTCGTTGGCAAGCTGCTACCAGTTTAGGGCAAATCGACCCAGGCAATCAAGATGCGATCGCTGCTTTAATCGAATTGCTCCATACTTCTGGGGATGAAGAAACTCGCGGACGAGTTGTGCATAGTTTGAGGGTAATTCTCGATGAAAATTCCTGCGGGTTGGGAGTTACTGGATTAAAGGATTTCTTGACAGAGCGCGTTTACGAAAACGATTTCGATCTGTACGGGCGTTGCTACGAAATTGTTTGGCATTGCGCTCAAAATATGACATATCCAGATTTTTATAAAGCTTGGCACAGCCAAACAAATACCGTTGCCGTCACGGAGGGTTTCGCTCTTTCAGAATTACCGGAAATTCTGGCAGAAGCTATAGAAAATCATCCGGAATTGAGTCAGGTGATTAACTTAATTTGCATCGACGGTAGCAAGTTTATCGAACCCGATAATCCCGCTTTGGAAATTTACGACCAAATGCTCGATCTCGGTTGTCCGGAAAGGGAAAACAGAGAACCGGAAACAATGCAGGAACTGAAGTTTTATTGGCATTCCTTCAGGCGATCGCTCAAACGAAACAGCAAGAAACAACCAGTTTTAGTATTTTACGAAAATCCCCAACCACCAGCACCGCAGGGATTTAGCGATATTTTCCTCACCGATTTGAGCCGATTTGATGGCGCGATTTGTGTTGTGAGCGAACAGTGTCATATTCCCTTTCAATCCTTTTCACCCAGTCAGCCCAATTTAATTGCCGATATTGTGGCGTGGATTGCTGAGAAGATTGGGGAGGATGAGAGAGTGCGATCGTTTTAACCAGAAAGAGGGTTTCTCTAAGAAACCCTCTTTTTGGGCAAAGTATTGACCTATTTCCCGCTATTTTACTCAGCCGATCTTAAGAGATTTGCCCTCTCATTTTTATCTTAATTGGTTGGTATGATTAGAAATATAGCAACAGTCAAGGCGGTTAAGGCATTCTTAATTCCAACCAACCCTCGCGCCTAATCCCTTCTTCCCCTGTAGGGGCGAAGCATTTGGGCGATAATTTTTCACTTTCACCAAAAGATTTCTCACCAAATGCTTCGCCCCTCCGACGCCCTAGCCGCTAGTCCCTAGCTATAAGTCTATGATTTACCTAAAATTATCCTATGCGATCGCCATTTCCCGGAATAAACCCTTACCTAGAAAATCCAGAATTTTGGTCAGCGGTACATAACCGTTTAATTGTAGCGATCGCAGATGACTTGGTGGATCGTTTGAGCGAGAAATATCGAGTCGAAATTGAAAAGCGAACTTATTTTAGTAGTGATGAGGAAAGTGTTTTAGTTGGTATTCCCGATGTTGCCGTAGTGACTGGGAAAAAAGCAGAACCAACATCAACTATTGCTACTTTATCATTGTCCGTTCAACCTGAAAAAGTGACAATTCCCATTGCAGAAGAAGTAAACGAGCGTTATCTCGAAATTCGTGAAATTGCTACTGGCACTGTTGTTACAGCGATCGAGATTTTGTCGCCAAAAAATAAGCGTCCAGGTGAAGGTCGCAATACTTACGAACGCAAACGAAATCAGGTTTTAGCTAGTGCTACTCATCTAGTTGAAATCGATCTGCTAAGGGGTGGCAAACCTTTTCCAATTTCTAGTAAAAATTTAGGAGATTATCGAATTCTAATTTGTCGGGGCGATCGCCGACCTACAGGGGAATTATATGCTTTTAGCTTACGACAGTCTATTCCCCCAGTACCAATTCCGCTGATGCCAGGTGAAGCAGAACCAATCCTAAATTTACAACCTTTGCTCGATCGCGTTTACCAAAAAGGGCGTTATTACTTAGCAATTGATTACACCAAACCACCCCAACCCCCACTATCCGAACAAGATACCCAGTGGATGGAAGTGTTATTAAGAGAGCAAGCATAAGAATAAACTTTCCTCAACTTTTCTCCCCATCCTCTAAACCCCATTGCGGCTGATAATCAAACAGCCATTTAAACTGTAGATCGCCCAACCAAGTAGGGGTCAGCCAATAGATCGAATCTCGCAGAAAACAACCAAACGCTGAATCTGTTTGCCCTAAGCCTCCTACCTGTCTGGAAACAGTAAAAACCTGAGCGACTCTCTTACTTCTACTTGCCTCAAATTGCCGCAAGAGCGCCGGAATATCTCCTCCTTTTTCTGCTCTAATCCTTAACAGTTTAACTAACTCAAAAGCATCTTCGATCGCCATACAACCGCCTTGACCTAAATTTGGTTGCACTGGATGAGCAGCATCTCCAATTAAAGTTACCCGACCCCGCCCCCATTGCATACCCAACGGTTCGCGATCGAAAATATCATCCCGATAAATCCCCTCTTCCGACAATGTTTCAATAATAGCTGGTATTGGCTGAGCATAAGATGAAAAAATTGCTTGCATCGCCTTCTTAGCACCACCCATCGTTCGATCGTTACCACCTGCTGGAGTGTTACTAAATCCATAAAAAGCAAACCGACCACTACCTACATCAAAGTAGCCAAAACGATTACCGCGTCCCCAAAACTCTCCCCAACTGTAACGCTGATCTAAAGGCAAATTATTTTGGGAAAACCAACCCCGCCAGCAACACATTCCACTGTAAACAGGCGCTGCTATTTTTTCATTTCCATTTAAACGCGCTCTTACTTGCGAATAAAGTCCATCCGCGCCAATCAAAACATCGCCCCAAGCTTCTCTTCCATCCGCAAACGAAACGCGAATCCCATCTGATGTTTCGGAAAAATCAGTAAAAGCTGCCTTATTTCTAACAGTTCCTTCCGGTAACGCATTGTAGAGAATGCGTTGTAATTCGGGACGCAAAATGCAAATACCCAAATCTTCCAGTTTCACAAATTCGGGCGCATTAATATATAGAGGCTTTGCCTGTTTGCTGAAAAACCCACCTGAGAGAATCTTAGCTCCTTGTTGATATAACTGCTTTTGAATTTTTCCTTGCCACAGCAATTCGTAAACGCGCATGGCATTCCGTTGAATGAAAATGCCTCCTGGCCCAGATAACATGGAATCAAGGTCGCGCTTTTCGTAGAGTTCTACCTGCATTCCCGCGTCAAGAAAAGCACGCGCACAAGTTAGTCCTCCAATTCCACCACCGATGATAATTGCCTTTAACGCCATAGCTTTTTCCTTGGTGACGCTATTTTACTGAGCGATCGCACTTTATCATTATCCAAAATACTCAAACTCCGCAATGTATTTCTGGTGCGTTACGCTGTCGCGCTTCGCACCCTACTGAGTTAGCACTGACGATGAACCTTTCGCCGACTACCCCAGTCTAAACAAAACGAACAAAGCCATTGAGGGAGAACGAGAGGTGTATCTTGTCCCAGGGGTAAATGTGCAAGACAGCCAGCTGTCAGATTCCTACCTAGCCGAACAAAGCATACTGGGCGACCAGCAGCGTTTTCGGCAACTATATCATCGCTATCATCAAAAAGTCAGGTCAACGCTGTATCAACTTTGTGGCCCTTCAATCCTCGACGACTTGGTGCAAGAAGTATTTTTACGGGCGTGGAAAGGATTGCCCCAACTGCGACAGACATCTCAATTTTCCACTTGGCTATATCGTATCTGTTGGAACGTAGCCTGTGACCAACGACGAAAATATGCCCAGCAGCGCACATTCGATTCCAAACTAAACACAAAAAGCTCAGACCAAGTACCCGCGCCCGACCTGATGCAGCTGCATTATCAAGATTTAGTACAGCGCGGATTAGCTCAACTCAGTTTAGAGCATCGCGCCGTCATCGTCCTGCACGATCTCGAAGAAGTCCCTCAAAAAGAAGTTGCTGAAATATTGGGTATTCCGGTGGGAACTGTCAAATCTCGCCTATTTAATGCCCGTGCTGCCATGCGGCAATTTCTCCAGCAACAAGGAGTTCAGCTATGAAAAAACTTCCCGCAGATGATGATAAAGAATTAATAGAATTCATCAAAGCTAACCGTCCGGATGTTCCCCCAGCAGCACCAGATTTAGAAGAACGGATTTGGCAAGAGTTGGATTCCGAACCTGCATTAAATTTAAACCGATTCTGTCAACACCACCCGGCTAAATGTAAGCGGTTGTGGTTAGTTACTCCTGCTATTGCTGCCGGAGTAATGTTAGTTTGGGCAAGCGATCCACTGCGATGGCGCGGTAATATCTTACCCTCTGCGTTTTCTTTCGGAATAAGAGACGATCGCACTTCAATAACCACCATCCCAAATAATGAAGAAATAGTCAGCGTCGAAATATTTTTACAAAATAACTGGAATGGTTTAGTCAGAACTATACCCCTGCCAAAAAATATCAAAAATATATCAGTCGAACAATCCCAATTCACGAATGCCAAATCTCAGGATGGCAGTAAAAAAAATCTTCGCCAACCAGCCAGAAAATAATCTCATCATGTTGCTAAGTGCGCTTTTGGGGCAGCTTTAACCTTGTGTAAATGCAGAGCGATTCATGAATTTGCTATACTAGATAATAGTGTTTTAGCAAAGTGGCTGCCCAAATCCTGATTTCGTTAACCCAACTAAAAGAAACCGGATTTTTTCGCTTCGTCAATCTGTTTCCCAATGCCCAAATCCTCCTACATTTACCTACATGGCTTTGCTTCGGGTCCCCAATCTGCCAAAGCCATTGATTTACTCGATCGCTTCTCCGCCTTGCAAATACCCCTGAAAACACCCGATCTCAATCAAGGCGACTTTTCCCACCTCACTATGTCCCGACAACTCCATCAAGTCGCCGCCGAATTTCCACCCCCACCCACACCAGTAACTCTCATCGGTTCCAGTTTTGGCGGTTTGGCCTCTGCTTGGTTGGGACAGCAGCAGCTACAATGTGAAAAACTGGTACTCTTAGCCCCAGCTTTTCAATTTCTCTCTCATTGGTTGCCCAAATTAGGTGAAGAAACTTTACAGCGCTGGCAGACAGAAGGATACTTGTCGGTGTATCATTACCGAGAAAAGCGATCGCTCCCCCTCAGCTACCAATTTGTCCGAGACGCCAATCAGTATCGCGAGGAACAATTGCAGCGCCCCATTCCCACCCTGATACTGCACGGCATTTACGACGAAACCATCCCTATTCAAGCATCGCGATACTTTGCCGCTTCTCGTCCTTGGGTCAAACTGATCGAACTCGACAGCGACCACTCCCTCGCCAACGTCCTCCCCGAAATTTGGCAACAAATACAAGCATTTTGCCACCTCTAAAAATAGAATCTACCAATTGCCAATTTGAAAAAGTGGATTTAAGATAAAAATTCAATCTAAAATCTAAAATCTAAAATCTAAAATTATCATTGCTATGCTCCCCTTCATTCGCTCAGACCTAGCCCAACTCACCGCCTACACACCGCATCCCGGTGGTGAATCCGGCGAAGCAGTCAAATCTGACATAGCGATCGATCGTCTCGATACCAACGAATGTCCCTTCGATTTGCCAACAGAGTTAAAAGAAAAACTCAGTTGGACTTTTCAGCAAGTCATGGAGAGCAACCGCTATCCCGATGGCGGTCATACAGCATTAAAGCAAGCGATCGCGGATTACGTCAACGAATCTGCCAATCTGTACGCGCAATCGCAAGCGATCGCCCCTAACTTTACCAGTTCAAATATATCCGTAGGCAACGGTTCCGACGAACTCATTCGCTCCATTCTCATCGCCACCTGCCTGCGCGGAGAAGGGTCTATCCTGGTTGCCAATCCTACCTTCTCTATGTATGGTATTCTGGCAGAAACCTTGGGTATTCCAGTAGTAAAGGTAAGTCGCAACGAAACTAATTTTGCAATCGATTTAGCAGCAGCACAAAACGCGATCGAACAAACACAAAATCCCCCCATCCGCGTAGTATTTGTCGTTCATCCTAACTCCCCCACCGCCAACCCATTAACCGCAAAAGAGTTAGATTGGTTGCGAAATTTGCCAGAGCAAATCCTCGTAGTAATTGACGAAGCTTATTTTGAATTTAGTCAAACAACAATTGTCGGTGAATTGCCACAACATCCCAATTGGATAGTGCTGCGAACTTTCTCAAAAGCGTTTCGATTGGCAGCACATCGAGTTGGTTATGCTGTCGCTCATCCCAAATTAATAGCCGCCCTAGAAAAAGTTCGCTTGCCATATAACCTGCCCAGCTTCACCCAAGCTGCCGCTTTAGTCGCCCTGAAACACAGACAAATTTTACTGGCATCGATCGGTCAAATTTTAAGCGATCGAGAGGAATTAATTAATAGCTTAGCCCAGCATCCCGCCTTAAAAGTTTGGCCGAGTGCCGCTAACTTTATCTACTTGCGTCTTACCAAGACTGAAGATAATTCTACACCAGACAAATTGAAAGTTTTGGTGCAGCAACTCAAAGCCCAAGGCACTTTAGTTCGTCACATCAGCGGCGGATTGAGAATTACTGTAGGCAGCACCGATGAGAATCAGCGAACTCTCCAACGGTTAGCAGCTGCACTCCACAGTTAATCGCCACATTCCCCACCCTCCACACTTATGTAGATACTCCTTAGTTGAGGTGGCGAAACATCAACTAAAAATTTAAAATTTCAAATCTGAGATCTGAAATTTTCAGTAATTTTTAATCCTTTTGTCGCGCCAATGCCATCGTCTGAGGCAAAACGCCAACCAAAGAGCCCAGCACATCATCCGGCAATTGCGCCACCATTTCCGCATCAAAAAAAGCTTCAAACTGAAGCAACAACTTTTCCGCACGCTCTAGCGGATCTCGCTTATCAGCTAACTGTTTTGTGAGCATAATCCACTGTCGTCGAGTCTTATAAGCAGTCTGTCGCGCCTCATAGGAATCTGGCACAACTAAAGAAAAATTTCCCACAGGAATAGCCCGCTGGCAATCATTATCAAATGTGCCACCAACAGCAGATCCCGGCCCAGCAAACTCTGCATGGTAAGATTTGTAAAGGATCAGCCCATTACGCTTGTTCCTATTCACTACTAACAGTTCACCGCTGTGCAATTGTGCCACAATTTCCGACTTGTTACGATCCTCATTTTCATGTTTCATATCGCGTTATTTCTGAAAAATTATTTGTCAAAAATTAGTAGTAAGTAGTAAGTAAAATTAACGAATAACTACTTGCTACTTACTATTAACCTACACCAAGCGCTTATGCAACAACAAACGCCTCGGTCGCCCCAGCAGCAAAGAACTCCAACTCGAATCGACTTGGTGTAAGCGATAACCTAACTTGAAATAAAGTCGCCGTGCTTGATGATTATTTTCTAATACGTGAAGGTAGACATCGTGAAAACCCCATCCCAGAGCGATTCGTTCGCAAGTAAGCAACAATTGTTGAGCCGCTCCCTGCCGGCGACATTCGGTTCGTACTGCCAAATTGGATACATAAGGGTACTGCGGCAAACCGATCGGCAACCAAGGATGAGTTGAGCGCAAGGCCATTTCTACCGTTCCTGCCAAATAATCGCAGTCGCTGGGGCGAGTCGTCACAGGTTCTACCGCTACAAGACAAATGTAACGAGGAGAAGTTGATTGCAGCCTAGTACGTAAATCTTCGTAAATCCCCAGACGCAACAATGGATAAATCCAGCCACCGATACCGACACGAGAATGAAAGCTATCAGCAAGGATTTCTGCAAGAGCAGTCAAATCCCTAGCTTTAGCTGCACGGATGAGAAAGTGGTTCAAGCTCGCTAATTCGGCCCTTTGCCGTATGCTAGCGTCTGTTTCGCCTGCGGTTGGCGAAACAAAGTTATTTTCCTGGCAGTGTTTTGAGGACGAGAACAAGGGTTTCACAACTGTTTACTATTTGACACTCGTCACGGCGGATGCCGGGTATTCTAAATTTAACCAGACAATTGCCAAGACCGACCTCAAGCTAAGAAGTGCAAGCATCCTTCTCTGACTGCATTAGGATTGTGAGAGAGGGTGTATAAACCTTATTACGGGCAAAGCATTTGTAACGAAAAATTTGGATTGGCAGCCAAAGGCTATCTATACAAAAGTTTCGCCCACACTGGTTTGTCAGGCCGCAACGAAACCTAGCTTAAGAGCGTGTCTTGGTTAGCAATGCTAAACTGGTATTTCTCTTACAGCCTAACGCTAGTGTGTGCCAACCGTCCTACCTTCAAAGCTGCTGGCACGATAAATGTCATCTACTTTGTTTTACGCTGAAAAGTTAAATCCAGTGCTAAGTCAGTCAACCTTTAAAAATTGTTACCAAGGGCTCTGTTGGCTTCTCGGTTTAAGCCAAAAAATTAGCGTTGCAAATTTTTACACCAGATCCCTTCCTCCTAAGCGAGGAACACAGATAAGAAATTTTACTCACACAAAGGAACTCGGAAATGAACTTTCATTGCAATGGCCCAAAAGGGAGGCAGCGTCGATCGCCTGCCAAACTTTATACAGGCCCAAAGGCAGCTGCAATATCAAAAGCTCGTTTTGCTGGTTGACCTTGCCGCTATATGGAATCGATCCTACGCCTGGGGACAAAGTTGCCACAACCGCTCTTAGGGCTGAAAATTTTAATACAGCGGCTCTTGGTAAAGGGCAGAAGTACTTTAGCCTGCTTTCCAACCGCTCCCATTTCAACAGTTTACCATTTGCCTGTGTTTGGCGTTTTTTGCATCTGCGTTTGGCGAAACAAACCATCGATTTTACTGGGCTTTGGTAGTCTGATGAGACGGTTTTTCCTCCAAGAGTACCTTAGGCAGGAGAGCGGTTTATGAAATCTCAATATATGAATAAGCCGAAAATTCTGGTTGTTGATGATGAACCAGATAATCTCGACCTGCTGTATCGCACTTTCTATCGAGAATATAAAGTTTTGAGGGCAGAATCGGGACTGGCTGCCCTAGAAATTTTGGCATCGGAGAGGGATATCGCCGTGATTATCTCGGATCAGCGTATGCCACTGATGAGCGGCACAGAATTTTTGAGTCTCACCGCCACTCAGTATCCAGATATCATTCGGATTATCTTGACCGGCTACACGGATGTGGAAGACCTCGTAGAAGCAATCAACAGCGGTAAGGTATTCAAGTACGTTACGAAGCCGTGGGAAGCAGAACACCTGCAAGCAGTAGTGCGGCAAGCGCTGGATACCCACAACGTCCTCAAAACTCGCACTCAGGAACTGTGCCGCACGCTGCGTCAGGAATCTCTGCTCAATACAGTTACCAATACCATTCGCTCCCACACCGATTATCGACAGATTCTCCAGACGATCGTCAACACGGTCGGTCATATGCTGGAAGCGGACATCTGTATTCTCCGTCCTTTCCAAGACGATCGGATGGGAGACGAATGCTTTGTTTATCAAAGACAGAAGACTGTTTTACCATACCCGTCGGAAGTGAGGGAAGAATCACCCAAGGAAGCACAGGCTTCTCAAATTGCGCTTTTAGCGGAGACGGTGTGGGAAACCCACGATGTCCTGGTGTTCGACGATATTACAACCGACGATCGCATCCAAGGCGACACACCGGCACAAAAACAACGTGCGATCGCATACAGTACCGCTGACATTCGCTCCAGTTTGGTAGTACCCTTGATTTGCCAATTGGAACTGATGGCTGTATTGGCACTGCATCAATGCGGAGAGCCCCGTCGCTGGCAAGATGATGAGGTGCAGTTGGTATTCATGGTTGCCGATCAAGCAGCCCTCGCCCTATCTCAAGCACGCGCTTACGATCGTTCCCTGGCAATGGCAAAACGGGAAGCTTTGATTAACACGATCACTTCCGCAATTCGCTCCAGTCTCGATCCCCAAGATATCTTTGCCGCGATTACCCAACAACTCGGTCAAGCGCTCAAGGTAGATGGCTGCACTCTTTCTCTGTGGACAGAATCCGATGAATTTGTTCAGTGCGTCGGATTATACGACAAAAGTTTAGATTCTTCCATAAGTGTAGGCACAGCTTTAACAGACGCAACTTTCCTAGAAAAAACATTTTCCTCAAACTCTTCATTACAAGGTGCGATCCAAAATACCAATTCCCAGCTAGGAAGCAGAGAACGAGCTAAAATCCCAAATTCTTCCCAGTTACCTCAATCCGTAGCGCCGATCGCAGGCAATCCCGTTTTGCAGCAATTGCTCAGTACCCAACAACCGGTGGCGATCAATGACCTGGAAGCAAATCCAGATATGCAAGGCTTCGATTTGCCTTTGCGCTCTTCCGCACGAGCCCTGATGGTAGTACCCTTAATCGCCGAAGGCAGAATCATCGGCAGCATTACTTTGCGAGAAGCCACAAACTCTCGTTGCTGGCAACAAGCAGACATTGACTTGGCCCAAGCTGTGGCAGCTCAAGCTGCGATCGCCGTAGAACACGCCCGCCTATATCAGAAAACGCGACAGCAGGCAGAGCGCTTGCAGGAACTAGACAAACAAAAAACCGAATTCTTCCAAAATATTTCCCACGAATTCCGCACGCCCCTCACCCTGATGATGGGCCCATTAGAATCGGCAGTCGATCGACAGCAAGATTTGCCTCACGACCAAGCGGTAATCGCCCTCCGCAATTGTCGTCGATTGCTGCGATTAGTAAATCAATTGCTGGATTTGCAGCGACTCGATGCCAGACGGATGCAAGCCAGTTTCCGTCCTTGCGATTTGGTGATTATGGTCAGCCAAATTATGGAAGCCTTCCGACCCTACTGCGAAAAAAAGGGTCTGCGTCTGATCGCAGATCTCAACTCCTGTCCGATGGTCTATCTAGATCCGGAAAAATTTGACAAGGTACTCTACAATCTCCTCTCCAATGCTATGAAGTTTACCGACTCCGGTGGCAGTATAGCCGTTAAGGTGGAAAGAGCGGGAGACCACGTTCGCATCCAAGTCAAAGACACTGGCATCGGTATTCGTACCGAACAGATCCCCCATCTGTTTGAGCGCTTCCGGCAAGCAGAAGGGTCTGTCAATCGCTCTTATGAAGGTTCCGGTTTGGGTCTGGCGCTGGTAAAAGAATTGGTGGAACTCCACGGCGGTCAAATCTCCGTGGAGTCGATTTATCAAGCCGGAAGTACTTTTACCGTTTGGTTGCAAACGGGGATATCTCACCTGCCTCTAGATCAGGTACTGGAAGTGCCAACGCAACTACAACCGAACCGCGCCGCCGTGGAATTGGCAGATCTGGAACTGATCGGCACAGTAGGAGAAAATACTGAGTTAAAAGTAGATTCCCCAACGGAAAACTCGGTACAGGCTCGCAATCGTATTTTGGTGGTAGATGATAACCCGGATCTGCGCTCTTATGTATCTAGAGTTCTACAGGCATCAGGGTTTGAAGTTTTGACAGCCCGCGATGGAGCTGAGGGTTTCGGTGTGGCGAAAGCTAACCGTCCTGACTTAATTGTGACCGATTTGATGATGCCGATGGTGTCCGGTTTGGAAATGATTCGTATGATCCGGGAACAGCAGGATTTGAAGGGAACGCCGATTATCCTGCTCACGGCTAAAGTGGATGAAGATACTCGCATTGAAGGTACGGAATTGGGTGCAGATATCTATTTGGCTAAGCCGTTTAACGATCGCGAATTGCTGGCGGCTGTGCGGAATCTGCTGGAACTCAAGCAGAATGAACGCCGCGTTACGGAACTGAATAAATATCTCACAGAATCTGTGCTGAAGCGCTTCTTGCCACCGACAATGGTACAAAAAGCAGCCACTGGCGGGCTGTCTCTGGATTTGAAGCCGGAACCTCGTTTAGTAACAATTCTGTTTAGCGATATTGTCGGTTTTACGCAACTATCCAATACTTTGCGGAGTCGTCGGGTGGCGGAATTGTTGAATGAATATTTCGAGTATATGACTAGGGCGGTGTTCGACAACGGCGGTACTGTCGATAAGTTTATGGGAGATGCGGTGCTGGCAATGTTTGGCGCACCGGAGGAACTGACTCCCAACGAACAGGTACGGCGAGCGATCGCAACGGCTCGGCAAATGCGTCAATATTTAGATGACCTCAATCTGCGCTGGCAAGATCAGGGGATTCCCCGCGTTCAGTTCCGCTGCGGTATTCATCAGGGAACGGCTGTAGTCGGTATGTTTGGCAGCGCCGAACGAGCTGACTATACAGCAATTGGCCCCACGGTCAACATCGCTTCTCGACTTCAACAAGCCGCAGCACCTGACTGCATCCTGGTTTCGGCTGCTGTCGCCGATTATCTGGATGAGTCTGAAATTACTAAAGGCAGTCCCCTACAGCTCAAAGGTGTGGATGAAACGGTTCTCACCTTCATCGTCAACCCCAATATCAAGAAGTCTTAGCAATGAAGAAAGAAAGGTGGGAGGTGTTGTGCGATCGCGAAAAGTTGTGTTATCCTAGTTTGAGTGATGTTGAAAGTTAGTCGATCGCATCGTCCCAAAACCTTGCGGGTGTAGTTTAGTGGTAAAACTTTAGCCTTCCAAGCTAATAATGCGGGTTCGATTCCCGCCACCCGCTTTGAGAAAAACCTAGTCATGTCAAGTATTTCATCACTCGATCGACTTTAGCGCAGCTAAATATTGGGTATGATTTTGGGTATTGGTTGGGTATGAACTGATACCTCTTATGCCAGAAGCAATTGACAAGAAACTATTGAGCGAACGAGACATCTGTACGAAGTACATTACACCCGCTCTGACCAATCAGGGTTGGGATATCATGGCTCAGATTCGGGAAGAGGTAACGCTTACCAAAGGTCGGGTAATTGTGAGAGGAAAGCTGACGAGTCGGGGCGAGCTAAAACGGGCAGATTACGTGCTGTATTATAAGCCGGGTTTGCCTTTGGCGGTGATTGAAGCGAAGGACAATAATCACGGCGTTAGCGATGGGATGCAGCAGGCGATCTCACAACTGGCGAACTGATCGATGTACCGTTTGTTTTTAGTTCTAATGGTGATGCGTTCATGTTTTGCGATCGCACTGTCACCACAGGACAGCGAGAGCGAGAAATTCCCCTTGACCAATTCCCTACACCGCAGGAACTTTGGCAAAAGTATTGTAATTGGAAGGGTATTATACCAGAAGTTGAACCGATTATTACTCAAGATTATTATCCCAGTTCAGATAATAAGCAGTTACGCTATTACCAACAGGTTGCCATTAACCGCACGATTGAAGCGATCGCTAAAGGGCAAGACCGGATTCTGTTAGTAATGGCGACGGGTACTGGCAAGACTTTTACCGCTTTTCAGATTATCTGGAGGTTGTGGAAGTCGGGTACTAAAAAGCGGATTCTGTTTCTCGCTGACCGTAATATTTTAATTGACCAAACTAGAATTAATGACTTTAAGCCGTTTGGTTCTGCGATGACTAAAATCCAGAAGCGACAGGTGGATAAGTCCTATGAGATTTACTTGGCTTTATATCAGGCTGTATCGGGGAATGAAGAAGATAAGAATATCTACAAGCAGTTTTCACCTGAGTTCTTCGATCTGATTGTGGTTGATGAATGCCATAGGGGAAGCGCCGCAGAAGATTCGGCATGGCGAGAGATCCTTGATTATTTTAAGAATGCAACTCAAATTGGTTTAACAGCAACTCCGAAAGAAACTGAAGAGGTTTCCAATATTGATTATTTTGGAGAACCAATATACACTTATTCGCTAAAGCAGGGGATTGAGGACGGTTTTCTCGCTCCTTATAAGGTAATTCGGATCGATCTAGATAAAGATTTAGAGGGATGGAAACCAAAGCCAGGTCAACGGGATAAGTATGGAAAGGAAATCCCCGACCAAGTGTTTAATCAGAGAGACTTCGATCGAAGTTTGGTTTTAGAACCTCGGACAGAATTGGTGGCTAGAACTATCTCAGATTATCTGAGGTCGATTAATGACCGCTTTGCTAAAACGATCGTATTCTGCGAGAACATTGACCACGCGGAACGGATGCGGGTGGCATTGGTGAATGAGAATGCCGATTTGGTGGCAGAGAACGGTCGCTACATTATGCGGATTACGGGGGATGATACAGAGGGGAAGGCACAACTGGATAATTTCATTGACCCGGAAAGTAAATATCCGACGATTGTTACTACCTCTGAATTGCTGACAACTGGCGTTGATGCCAAAACTTGTAAGTTGATTGTTTTAGATCGGCGTATCCAGTCGATGACGAAGTTTAAGCAGATTATCGGGCGAGGAACGCGGATTGATGAGGATTACGGCAAGCTGTTCTTCGCGATTATGGATTTCAAGAAGGCGACAGTACTATTTGCTGACCCTGATTTTGATGATGACCCCGTACAGATTTACGAACCTAAACCTATTGACCCCATTGTGCCACCAGAACCAGGGGAAAATGAGGTACAAATAATCGATGGGGAGATTGTTCGCAAAGCAAAGCCGGAACGATATGTGGTAGCAGATGCGGATGTGTCCATCTCGCTGATTCGAGAGCAATATTACAGCAAAGAAGGCAAACTGATTACCGAATCGATTAAGGACTACACCAGGCTAACGGTTAGTAAACAGTATGCTTCTTTAGATGCGTTTCTCAAGAAGTGGAACGCCGCAGAACAGAAACAGGCGATTATTCAGGAATTGCAGGAACAGGGCGTACTGCTGGAAGCGTTGGAAAATGAAGTGGGGAAAGAGTTTGACCCGTTCGATCTGATTTGTCATGTAGTGTTCGATCGACCGCCTCTAACTCGACGGGAACGGGCGAACAATGTACGAAAGCGGGATTACTTCAGTAAGTATGGGGAACAGGTACGGGTGGTACTGGATGCGCTTTTAGACAAGTATGCTGATGAGGGGATAGAGGATGTTGAGAAGATGGACGTGCTGAAGGTGAAGCCTTTGAGCGACATCGGTACGCCTTTAGAAATTCTAAGTCTTTTTGGTGGCAAGCCCAAATACCTGCAAGCTCTGGCAGAATTAAAAGAACATTTGTACGAGGCATCGTAGATTATGACGGTATCTCAATCAGAAACTCAAACCTTAAACCTTTACGATCGCGATTTTTACTTGTGGATTGAAGAAACTCTTAGGCTACTGCGGGAAGGCAAGTTAGCCGAGATAGATGTAGCGAACTTAATTGAAGAAATTGAGGATATGGGCAAAAGCCAAAAACAGGCTGTTCGTAGTAATTTAATTGTGCTTTTGATGCACCTTCTCAAGTATCAGTATCAACCAGAAAAGCGATCGGGAAGTTGGAAATATACGATCAGAGAACACCGACGACGCTTGAACGAAGCGTTTCAAGATAGCCCAAGTTTGCGTAATTATTTGGCAGAAGTTTTCGATCGGTGCTATCAAAATGCCAGAAAGGAAGCCGCAGACGAAACTGAATTGCCTCTCAATGTTTTTCCTAGCGAGTCGCCTTTTACTCCCGAACAAACTCTTGATGGAGATTTTTTACCGGAACAGTAATTAGCATTTTACAACCAGATTGATATGAGAATAAAAGAAATGGAATCAGCGCAAACAATAGCAAGTAGTACACTAAGTCTTTACGATCGGGATTTTTGTTTGTGGGCAGAAGAAACAGCCAAACTTTTGCGCGAGGGAAAGTTGGCAGAAATTGACCTAGAACACCTGATTGAAGAAGTTGAAGATATGAGTGGGAGTCAAAAGCGGGCATTACTCAGTAATCTCCGAGTTCTTCTGATGCACCTTTTGAAGTATAAATATCAACCAGAAAAGCGATCGGGAAGTTGGAGATATACCATCAGAGAACACCGACAACGCTTGATAGAAGCGTTTGAAGATAGCCCAAGTTTGCGTAATTATTTTGCAGAAGTATTTGATAAGTGCTATCAAACTGCCAGAAAGGAAGCCGCAGACGAAACTGAATTACCTCTCAATATCTTTCCTAGCGAGTCGCCTTTTACTCCCGAACAAACTCTTGACGAAGATTTTTTACCGGAATAGTTACAAATGTCCATCGGCACGACGATTAAAACAATTCAAGACATTATGCGGAAAGATGCGGGCGTGGATGGTGACGCGCAGCGTATCAGTCAATTGGTGTGGATGATTTTCCTCAAGGTGTTTGACTCCCGCGAGGAGGAATACGAACTGCTGGAGGACGATTATAAATCCCCTATTCCAGAGGCGTTGCGGTGGCAGAATTGGGCAGCAGATGCTGAGGGCATTACTGGGGATACTTTGCTGGATTTTGTGGATAATGCCCTGTTTAAAACGCTGAAGGATTTAAGGACATCTACTAACCCGCGTGGGCGAATGATTGGTAAGGTGTTTGAGGATGCCTACAACTACATGAAAAATGGCACTCTCATTCGTCAAGTTATTAATAAGCTGAATGAGGTTGATTTTAATAAGTCGGTACAAAAGCAACAGTTCAGCGAGATTTACGAAAAGATTCTCAAGGATTTACAAAGCGCAGGGAATGCGGGGGAATATTATACGCCTCGTGCGGTAACGAAGTTTATTGTAGACCGGGTAAATCCTCAGCTTGGTGAAGTGGTGTTAGATCCGGCTTGTGGTACGGGTGGCTTTTTAACAGCAGCTATTGACCATATTCGCCATCATTTCAATAGTGCTGATGTGCCGGAAATAGTTCAGCGTACCATTCGGGGGACTGAGAAAAAGCCGTTACCTTATAACCTGTGTATGACAAATCTAATCTTGCATGGGATCGATCTGCCATCAGTGGAACATGATAATACTTTGGCACGACCGTTAAGGGATTATAGCCCCAATGAACGAGTTGATGTTATTGTGACTAATCCGCCCTTTGGAGGGATGGAAGAAGACGGGATTGAGAGCAATTTTCCTGCGGCTTATCGCACTAGGGAAACAGCCGATTTGTTCCTATTGTTGATTATGCACTTGTTAAAAGATAAGGGGAGAGGGGCGATCGTTCTGCCTGATGGCACACTGTTTGGTGAAGGTGTGAAGACGCGCATTAAGGAAAAGTTGCTGCAAGAGTGCAATCTGCATACAATTGTTCGTTTACCGAATGGCGTGTTTAATCCTTATACGGGCATCAAAACCAATCTACTGTTTTTTACCAAAGGAGAGCCAACCGAAACGATTTGGTATTACGAACACCCATACCCACCAGGTTACAAGTCTTACTCGAAAACTAAGCCGATTCGATTTGAGGAGTTTGAACCTGAGCAAAAATGGTGGGATAACCGAGAGGAAAGTGAGTTTGCTTGGAAGGTTTCCGTAGAGGATATCAAGGCAAATAACTACAACTTAGATATTAAGAACCCTCACCGAGTTGATGTAGAAAACGCCGATTTGGATGAGATGCTGAACGAACATCAAGCACTCATGGCAGAGTTGGAAGAAGTGCGTAGCAAGTTGAAGTTTGAGTTAATGGCATCGCTTGAGGGTGAGGAATAAGGGATGAGCATTAAGACGTTTTTAGGAGATTTTGAATTATTAACTGATGCGCCAAATGCTGTTGTTAAGTTGCGGGAAATTATTCTGCAACTGGCAGTTAGGGGTAAGCTTGTGCCTCAATATCCTAATGATGAACCTGTTTCTATTTTATTAGAGAGAATGAAAGCTGAGAAAGAAGAACTTATTTTAAACAGAACCATTGTCCGAGATACCAGTTTACCTCCTATTCAAAAAAGTGAAATACCATTTAAACCTGGCGGATGGCAATGGGAAAGGCTTGGTAATCTTGCGCGATTTATTGATTATAGAGGCAAAACTCCTCCTAAAACAGAGAGTGGAATTAAGTTAGTTACTGCTAAAAATGTTCGGATGGGATTTATTAAAAACGAGCCAGAAGAATATATATCAGAAGCAACTTATCAAGATTGGATGACACGAGGCTTTCCGAAATATGGAGATATACTTTTAACAACCGAAGCTCCTCTTGGTAATGTTGCACAATTAATAATTGAAGAAAAAATAGCTTTAGCACAGAGGATTATTGATTTACAGCCATTTTCTGATTTATTTGCTAGATACTTACTCACAGTACTTATGAGTCCCTTGTTGCAAAATTCTCTGAATAAGAATGCAACAGGAATGACTGCTCAAGGAATAAAATCAGCTAGACTAAAGTTAATTTTGATTCCAGTACCTCCGCTACCAGAACAAAAACGTATTGTCGCCAAAGTCGATCGCCTCCTAATCCTCTGTGACGAAATCGAGAAACGCCAGCAGCAACGGCAAGAAAGCATTGTCAGGATGAACGAAAGCGCAGTTGCTCAACTCCTCTCTTCCCAAAATCCCGATGACTTCCGCCAACACTGGCAACGCATCTGCAACAACTTCGACCTACTCTACAGCATCCCCGAAACCGTTCCTAAATTGCGTCAGGCGATTCTGCAATTGGCAGTGCAGGGTAAACTCGTGCGTCAAGATCCAAATGATGAACCTGCCGATCAATTACTTAAACTTATACGTGAAGACCGTATCAATAAAGAAACAAATCCTAGAATTAAAAACCAAATAGCTAATGAGCCTAATATTAATGGTCAGTATAAATTACCAGATGGGTGGATTTGGACTACTACTTTGCAGGTTTGTTACCTAATTCTAGATGGCGATCATAATCCTCCTAAACGAGTTTTAAGTGGTATTCCTCATCTGACTGCTAGGAATATTATCAACAACAGGATTGAGTTGAATGGTTGCACTTTTATTTCTGAAGAAGATTTTGAGCGCGTTAAAAAGAGATATTTCCCTGAACTTGGAGATGTAATTTTAACTTGTGTAGGGACTTTAGGAAGAACTGCTATTATCTCGGAAAATATCATTTTCAGTGCTGATAGAAATTTAGCTATCCTTCGACCTGTTGCTAAATTTATACTTCCAGAGTACTTACAATTAATCCTTAATGGGCCTGAGATGCAGGCATATATAGCAAGTGCTGATGGAAGTACTGCTCAACCTCATATTTACTTGAAGCAAATAAGATCATTAATGTGTCCCCTTCCACCTTTTACCGAGCAAAAACGTATTGTTGCCAAAGTCGATCGCCTGATGTCTCTCTGCGATGAACTAGAAGGCAAGCTGAAGGAAGTGCGATCGCATAGTGAGAAACTGATGGAAGTAGCAGCACGGGAAGTGTTGGCGGTGTGATGGGAGGTGCGGTGCGTAGTGTAGGTTTTGGAATGGCGATCGCACCCGACTGTCGCCCAAGTATCTGTAGGGTGCGTCAGACAATTAAACTATTAGTTAGACAATTAGCTGAAAATCTAACGCACCCTACGAAGTCATATTAAAATGATATTAGAGTATTAAAAATTTTACCATGACTCAAGCGCTACCCAAATTAATGACTTTTGATGAGTTTCTGGAATGGAAACCAGAAAACGGACGCTATGAGCTACATAAGGGAGTTATTGTTGAAATGCCTAATCCAACTGGTAAACATTCAGCGATCGCAGGTTTTCAGGCGATCGAATTTGGTTTTGAAATTAGGCGATTACAACTTCCTTACTTTATCCCCAAGGAATGTACAATTAAATTTAGCGATAACACTGGCTACGATCCAGACGCGATCGTATTGGATAAACAAGCTGTAGAAACTAATGAATCTCGATGGGAAAAAGAATCTGTTATTACTAGAGGAGATTCTGTCAAGTTAGTTGTTGAAGTTGTCAGCACAAATTGGCGGGATGATTACGGATACAAGATGATAGACTATGAAGCGTTAGGTATTCCTGAATATTGGATTGTAGATTATTTAGGTTTAGGTGGTAGCCGTTATATTGGTTCCCCGAAACAGCCGACTTTATCAGTTTATCAGTTAGTAGATGGCGAGTATCAAATCAAGCTGTTTCGGGGAGATAAAATGATTGAATCGTCAGTGTTTCCAGATTTGAATTTGACCGCCGTGCAAATTTTTGATGGTGGGTAAAATTAAGGCGAGAAAACCTATAGGCTGCGCCAAATAATTACCGGCTCTTGCGGATTTATGGGTAAAAATGTTCTTGATGTTACAGTTGAGTGAGATGGTGGGTTACGGCACGGGAACCGCTGTATCGATCGAAAGTGCTAAAATTATCGCCCGTGCCTAACCCACCCTACGATTAGATAATGCCTTATTAGTTATAATGAAAAAATCGGGGCAGACATCTATGCCTACCCTCTTTAAAACTAGGGACAATCCGAACTTAATTATTTCGCCAGACTGTCGCCGAAGTAAGAAAAAGCCAGGTATAACTATTTGTTTCCCGCTGCTTTTTCCAGGGATTTGCCGATAATTTCTTCCACCGACTCAACGCCCTTGGTATTTTCAGGACGTTTCATTTTATCGATGTCAGCGGTTCCTTGAACTTCATTCAAGCCGGGATTTGTTTCCTTAATTTGCTTTTTCATTCCGTAAGGATTTGACAAAACCGCTTCTTGTGACTTCCGTTCAATTTCTAACAGATTTGCCTCGCCGTCAGTAGGGCGACTGGTGTTGGTGCTGGCGCTGTAAGCTGGCATAGCATAAGACATTAGGATTACAGTACAAACGCAAACAGCGAGCAGAAGACGAATCGGACGCAACAGTGCAGAAAAGTTAAAACGAATAGAACGCATTGAAAGATTCTCCTATTTATCGAAATTGGTAGCTATTGGTCGTTAAGAGGTTAAACAAACCTTTATTTTCAGCGACCTTCCTCTATTTGCTCAAATTTTTGAATTTGTCGCCTCTGTATCTGGATAGATCTGTATTGATAGCTTCAAAAGCATTCTTCATCTATCAAAAGAGGTATCAGATGGCTGACTACCTCTGGTGGATAGATATGTATTGTGCAATTGAAAAGCATCTTTCATCTACCAAAAGGCGTATAGAGTTGCTGCCTCAATCTAAGGAGAAAAATTCGATATTGGGTAGGAGAGGGTCTCGAATAATACCCACACCAGCAAAACCCCAACGTTTGAGCAGATTTTTCAGTTGACTGCCTGGAACTGATTCAACGCCAAAGCGATCGGCTACATCCGCGCCGTGGGTATTCAGGTAGCTCAACGCCTCGAAATCTTCGTTAAATAAAAGTAGAAAGCTGGGAGAATTAGATCCTTTTGAAGCGGTTTCTGGATGTGCGGTTAAATAACGACCGTCAGATCTAGAACGAACAACGTAATAAATTTGCGAAAACATGATGACATCGGGAATGGGAAATGGGGAAGGGGAATTGCAAATTTCAGATTTGAGATTTCAAATTTAATTAAAATCTCAAATCTGAAATCCTCAATTAGCTAATTCAAGTTTTCCAGACGAATGCGCGGGTCTACTACCTTGAGTAGCAAATCTGCCAATAAATTGCCCAGGATCAGCATGACTGCACCCATCATCAAACTCGCCATCACCAGGTAGAGGTCTTGAGCGCGTACAGCATCCAAAATCAGCCGTCCCAAACCGGGCCAGTTGAAGAAGTACTCGGAAATAAACGCACCGCTCAACAAACCGGCAAACTCAAAACCCAGTAGCGTAATTAAAGGGTTGACCGCATTGCGGAGAGCGTGAACGTAAATCACCCGATTTTCTGGTAAACCTTTGGCGCGAGCTGTCTGGATGTAGTCTTGGCGCAGTACATCTAACAATTCTCCTCGCATAATTCGCTGCAAACCGGCAAAGCTAGTAACGCTCAACGCCAGAGTGGGTAAAATCATGTGCCAGCCAATATCCAATATCTGACCTAACAGCGTTAGTTCCGAGTGATTGATGCTCGTCATTCCTCCCACTGGAAACAAAGGAGAAGTGTTTTGGGCTACGATTAGCAGCAGCAAGGCGGTGATAAAGCTGGGAAATCCTTGTCCGGTGTAGCTGATTAACTGTAAGACGCGATCGACATAACGATTTTGATTGACTGCGGCGACAATCCCTAACGGGATGGCGATCGCCCAGGTCATCACCAGCGAAGAAATCGCCAGCAGCAGCGTATTGGGAATGCGCTCCCACAACAAAGACCCCACCGATCGCCCGTAAACAAAACTCGTACCAAAATTACCTTGGGTGATAATCCGCCACAACCATAGTATGTACTGTTCCGCCCAAGATTTATCCAAACCGAACTGCTGTTTGAGCTGCTCAATCCGTTCCGGCGAAATTTTCGGATTTTGCCTGAGCGTATCCAGGTAATCCCCCGGAGCAAATTGAATAATGAAAAACGAGAGTGCCGACGCCAACAGCAGGGTTAGTAGTGCCTGTAATAAGCGCTTCAGCACATATACAAATGTTTCGCTAGTGAATACCTGAGTTAGCCAATGCGAACCTAACTCCCATTTTCTGTTACCCCAGGAATCTTTTGTAGAAGTCATCTAACCACAAACCCATTTCGCTTACTGCAATTTTAGATTTCGGATTGCTGCCAAATCCTCAGATCTAAAATTTTTCTGACTAAAAGTGATAGGGGACTCTCGCTCGGCAGAAAAGAATTCCCTATCAAAAAAAAGATATTATTGGCTGAATTTATTCATGGAAAACAAACATATTTTTTCCTTGGTTCACGCCGCAGGATCGATCGGTATGGATTGCCAGCACCCTTTCCCCACCCCTCTCCCTTCTCCCTACTTAATGCTAGTACTCAATCAGGGTAACAATCGGTACATCAGGAAGATATCCGCGTCCGCCCAAGTCCCGTAGCTCGATGATAAATCCAAAACCAACCAAATTGCAGCCAGCTTGCTGTACCAACTTTGCCGTAGCGGCTGCCGTTCCCCCAGTGGCAATCAGATCGTCCACAATTAAGATGCGAGACCCAGGCTGCAAAGCATCCTTGTGTACCTCCAGACGATCCATACCGTACTCCAGCTGATATTCGATCGAATGAACCTCTGCCGGCAATTTCCCAGGTTTGCGAACCGGAATAAAACCAGCTTTGAGCTGATAAGCTAAAGGCGTCCCGACGATAAACCCGCGAGACTCCATCCCGACAACATAATCTACCTCTGGGAAGGTGTCTTTGCATTTCTGGGTAAGAGAGTCGATCGTGTAACGCAGTCCATCTGGGTCGCGCAGGAGAGTGGTGATGTCTCGAAACAGGATTCCCGGTTTGGGAAAATCTGGAATTTCGCGAATCAAAGACTTTAAATCCATAGACTTTTCATCGAAAATAGCGGTAATCGTCAGCATCGGTTGCAAGCCGATCGCCCCCTGGAAACTCAGCAGCAATAGGGTGGGTGAGTTTAACCCATAACTCGATCCCGATCGAAGACAGTTTCCTTGAGTCCCGATTGCAAAGAGATGCCTCAGAAATCGTACACTAGAGAGTTACAGTTGCACAGTTTGATATCAACGCTTAAATTCAAAACCAAACTAGATTCTTCAACCGCTAGGGTAGAGATGTGGCACAAAGACCGAGACTAAAAGTCACAAGTCACTAACGCAATCATTTCCAGATTGCTTTTGCCTCAGTCCAGTTCACCTAGCCGATCGATCGGAATGAAAGTCTCCGCTAACGTAATGTATTTAGATAGTCCACCAGCCCAATCCAATCCCGTCATTTTGGACAGCTTGCCTGTTCCAGCTACCTTTGAGGATCGGGAAATGCCTCGCCGTGCAAGGCTGCAAATTGACCTGATTCTACTGGCCATAGAAGCCTTGGATATCGGTGGCTCCGAAGCCATCCTGACGCTCGCTGCCGAACTGGAACTACAAGATATTATTAAAAATCGAGTCAATCTCTGGCGGCTTCGCAGTACTAACCCGCTGCGACGATACAGCCAGCGCCGTTCCTTGACTGTCCTGGAGGCCAAAGCTTTAGTGGCGATCGCCTGCTACCTGGCGCGACGCATGACGGTCTTAATTCGCCAACTGCTCCTAGCTTATCAACAGATCAGCGATAAGCAACTTTCAATGGAACATCATTTTCGCCTTTCTGAATATCTGGAGCGCTTTCGCAAGCACTTCCGCAGCCGGATGAATCCCCGGCGTTCCGGTGTTCTCGCTTACAGCTCCGATGAAAAATTAAACGAGCTAGCTATTTCACTTTTGGGAGAGTTGCTATTTTGTACAGGTACCGGTGGAATGCAACGATTTTGGAGCAGTCTGTTTGATGGAGAAGTTTAATAGATTATCGATCGCTACCAATTCCACTACTGACAACTAACAACTAACTACTAACCACTGAAAATGACTATACAACGCCAGTACAGTCTACCGAACTGCACTTTGCTTCTAGAAGGTTTGAGCGATACTACGGGTAGCGGTCAGATAGACGTCCGCCCCATAATGTCGATTTTGGTAAATGCAGAGTGTCGTATAGCAGGTTCTCCACTACCTCTAACCGGCGGACGAGAATTTTTTGAAAGCTTGCTTGGGGCAGTCAGTCGTTACGCCCAAGAATTTCTCAGCGGTGTACCTCATTTCCCAAATCTCGACAATGTACAGCCTTTGGTGCAGTTGCGACGAATTAATCGCAATTTACATCGATTGATTGTGCAGCGTCGCGGCGATGTCCATGTAATGTCCAACGGCTTGACTGGTAACACGGCATCGACTGCACCGATCGAAATCGATCTGACAACGGTGCAGTTGTTCGATTTGGTGGAAGCGGTGGATCAGTTCTTTGCCGACTCACAAACTTTACCAACTCTATCGCTGCAAGTAACGCCGGTAGAACGGCGATATGCTAACGCCGATCAGCCGATCGTCAAGCGAGCCGCACCAGCTGCGATCGGTGTGTCGAGTTTGGCTGTAGCAGCGATCGCACTCTTCTTTGTACCCGTTCCGGAAGTCCAGAAACCGAAAGACCCCCTACCGCGACCCGCCGCTAACTCTCTCGATACCACTACCGGTGTCTCCGGTCAAGTGGCAACTGGCTCTCCGCCGCGATCGCCTTCAGCTGTAGGATCGGAAACGGTATCTTCATCGTCGATCGCCTCAGAAACGACATCACCTTCTTCTATAACTTCGGAAACAGCTTCGTCTATAACTACGGAAACGGCATCACCTTCGCCTGTTGTGTCAGAAACGCCGTCGCCAATCGCATCGGAAACGGCATCACCGTCGCCAGTGGCATCGGAAACATCCCCGTCGCCAATCGCATCGGAAACATCACCGTCGCCAGTGGCATCGGAAACATCCCCGTCGCCAGTCGCATCGGAAACATCCCCGTCGCCAGTGGCATCGGAGACTGCATCATCATCGCCAGTGGCATTGGAAACCGCATCGCCATCGCCAGTATCATCCGAGACTGCATCACCATCACCAGTAGCATCGGAAACACCTTCAACATCGCCTTCAGAAATAACCGCAACGTCAACAACAGAATCTGTTGGAAACTCCGAACTCAGCTCGGAAATTACTGACCCGATCGCGCTTAGGGATTTGAACCGAAGGCTGCATCGCCAAATTCTGGAAAACAAGCAAGAAAAATTAAGGTTTCCGCGACAATTAATTTACCGCGTTGCTGTGCGTCCAGACGGAACAGTGGCAGACTATGAAGGCCGAAACCAAAGCGCTATTGACTACGTTAACGAAACTCCCCTACCCAAGCTGAAGACTTCCACAACCGCAACTGTGTCTGGTACCGGTAGCCAAGAACCTGTTGCTTACTACAAGGTTGTGTTTACCCCCAGAGGTGTTCCGCAAGTTAGTCCTTGGCGGGGCTATCGTTAAATTTTGTTAAAAATACAGGCAACTATCACCGTTAATAATTTGTTTTCTATCCGCTATCGATCGTCATCAAATTCCGCATTGGGTCGATGAGCGGATTTTTTGTAAAAAAAATGCACATTATTTCTAACCTGGTAATATAGTCTATTCTTTAGATTAGCGGCAATTAGTTGTCACAAAAAGCTACAAATTAAAGATTGGCAATTTGCTATTTTCTAAAAAAGTGTTTAATGCGATCGATTGACTGTGGTTTTCACGGAACGCATTTCATATCAGTCCAAGCTATACTTATGAATGTCTATACTAGCGACCACTGACGATCGCACCCAAATAGAGAGTTTTTCCTGGGAAGTTAGACAATATTTTTTCGTTGCAAAGCTTTCGCATAAGTAAAAAATATCATTAGTAAAATCTGCTCTCCGCCGTATTTACTCTGCTATGGCAGAGAGGCACAAGACAAAAAAAATAACAATGTTTTTGTACGCACAAAAGCATAACAACTCCCGATAAAAAAATCTGGAGTTCGGTAACTTAGCAACAAAAAATACTCGAAATTTAGGAAATTTAGGAAATTTATGAAACATAAATACGTGCAAAAACAAGCTCATTTCTTATTGAGAAAGACCTTAAAGTTGTGTTTAATCAATTTAAGTTGGTGCAAACAGACATTAGGCAATCTCAGTATCAGCAGTAAAATAACCTGTGGCTATACTCTGGCGGTAGGTATTGCAGTTTTAGGAACAACTGTAGGTCTTGCTGTGGGTAATTACTATGAGACAAAAGCTACCATTGAAGCAGAAAAGTGGCATAAAGCAGGAGAGGTGTTACATAAGTTACAAGTGGTTTTATTGCAAACGCGATCGCATCAGCAAAAATTGATTTACTTAATCCAGAAGCCGCAACAATTTCAAACAGAATACTCTCATTTACGTGGAAAATTAAATGAATTAAAAAGTTTATTATCTGAAATTCAATCTTCTCAAACATTCACTAAGTTGAAAGAATTGCAACCTCTCGCGGGGAATGGTAGTACAATGTTAGAAACATACTACCAACAAATGAAACAACTTCTGGATCGAACAAATCTGCAAATTATTAAGCCAGAAGAACTTCCTAAATTGCAAAGTTCGCTGTTAAATTTCACAAATAGCAAAACGGTACTCAAAATTGATGCCTTCTCGGATAATTTAACAAAACTCGCAGAATTTGTTTTTCAAGAAGAACACAAGGCGAAAGAATTTCGAGAACATGGAGAAATGGTGCAAGTATCAGCACCCATAGCGAGTATGCTGATATCAGTTGTATTGGCGATGCTTCTAGCTATCCAAACGAGTAGGGCGATAGCTCGTCCTCTCAAAGATGCGACCAGAGTAGCGGAGCAAGTTACCGAAAAAGCTAATTTTGACCTGCAAGTGCCAGTAGTGACAAAAGATGAAGTCGGTATTTTAGCGGCATCTTTGAACGAACTTATTCAAAAAGTCAAACATCTTTTAGAAGAACAAAAAGCAGCAGCAGAACGCCAGCGACAAATGCAAGAAACTCAATTAATCCAAAGCGAAAAAATGTCTAGTTTGGGGAGAATGCTAGCCGGAGTTGCCCACGAAATCAACAATCCCGTCAATTTCATATACGGAAATATCGGCTATGCTAATGATTACATTCAAGACCTTTTTGCACTATTACAAACTTACAAAAATGAAATCCCAAATCCACCTTTAGCCGTGCAAAAGTTGGCAGAAGAGATTGACATCGAATTTTTGGAAGAAGATTTACCAAAAGTCTTGCAATCGATGAAAATGGGTGCGGAGCGAGTCCACCAAATTGTTCTCAGTTTAAAAGATTTCTCTCGCTTAGATGAAGCGGCACCTCAATCTGTCGATTTGCACGCTTGTATCGACAGTACATTGTTGATTCTCCACAACCGTATTAAAAAGGGAATTAATGTCGTGCTTAACTATGGCGACATCCCAGAAATAGAAGGCTACACAGGCTTACTTTATCAAGTATTTATGAATTTACTGAGTAATGCAATTGATGCCTTAGAGCCAGAAACTATGTCATCTGGGGCAGTCTTAAATACGGCTGCGCCAAATAACCGATTAGTAGAAACGCCAAAAAATACACAACTGAAAGAGATTGTGATTACTACAGAACGCCAAGATAAAAACTGGGTGAAAGTGCGAATTGCTGACACAGGTAATGGCATTTCTCCAGAAAATATGACGAAAATATTTGACAACTTCTTCACTACCAAAGCCAGAGGTATTGGCACTGGTTTGGGATTATCAATTAGCCGTCAGATAGTAGAAGAAAAACACGGTGGGAGAATAAATTTTACATCTTATGTAGGACAGGGAAGTGAATTTGCGATCGCTCTCCCCATCAAACACAGGATTGAGACAAGAGAATTCCCAAATGGAAGATTCCAGATAGCAAATTGTATTTATAGCTAGGGCGTCGGGGAAGAAGGGTTTGACATACTCCCGCCGCTAATTGCTAACGCTCTTGTAGCGGGGGATTCCCAGGAAGCCTTCTGCCGACATTAAAGGTAAAATCAAAAGTTTCAAGATTCAATTGACAACTTGACGCATATAAGTTCCCCAAATTTGCGCCGCTTGACCGCTACTTCCGCTAGTAGGAGAATTGTTGTCATTTCCCAGCCAAACACCAGTAGCCACTTGGCGACTGGGAATATAACCGATAAACCACAAGTCTTTATTATCGCTGTTAGTACCCGTTTTGCCAGCTTCTTCCCCCAGACCCAAAGAAGCGTTGCGACCGGTTCCCCCTCTGACGACACCTTGTAGTAAAGTAGTCATTTGAGAAGCTACTTCCGGTCTGAGAACTCGCCTACCCTCGTTAGCCGGATCGTAGGCATAAATCACGCGGCAGGTACTGGGGTTATTGCGATCGCTGCAATCGCTGCTGTCTAAAATGCGGTTAATCGCGTGGGGACGATTCCACACACCGCGATTGGCTAGAGCTGCAAAAGCACCTGTCATCTCCAACGGATAAACTTCGCTTTGACCTAAAACCAAACCGGGTACGGGATTGAGTTTCGAGTCGATTCCCAATCGCTGCGCCATCCGCACCACATTATCCAAACCGACATCTTGCGCCACTCGCAGAGCGATCGCATTTTCAGATTGTGCGATACCCCTGTACATATCCGTACTCGCCCCGCCGACTCGTTCGCATCCCCGATAGCGATTAACCCAAACAAGAGGAGCGCAAGAATACAGTTTACCCGGTGAAATACCTTGTTCGATCGCCGCCGTGTAAGTAAAAACCTTAAAAGTCGATGCCGCTTGTCGGTGTGCTTGCGTAACGCGATTAAACTGACTTTGTTTGTAATCCAAACCGCCAACTAAAGCTAAAATCGCACCAGTGCGGGAGTCCAGAGTAACGATCGCGCCTTGAGAAAAGCGATTGCTTACCCCTGATTTAGCGATCGCATTACGCAAAGTTGCTTCTGCTTGCCTTTGCATCCGGGGGTCGAGAGAAGTTTCGATGAAAAAATTACCCTCTTTCGCTAATTCCTCCCCCAATAGATAGCGAAGTTCGTTAAAAACATAACTGTAAAAGTAGGGCGCAATTGTATTGGATTGCTCTTGACAAACTTTAGGACTGACTGCGATCCGAGTTCGTCGTGCTTCATTTGCCTCCTCTTGACTAATCCTACCTTGAGTTAGCATCCTCACAATTACAGCATCGCGCAGCCGCTTTGCTCTTAGCAAACTTTGGTTATCCCCGCAAGGATTAAAATTATTGGGAGCCGATAAAATCCCTACTAGAGTAGCAGCTTCAGCCAAAGAAACATCTCTAGCAGACTTGCCAAAGTAGTACTGGGAAGCATCTTCAAAACCGAAAGTATCGCCACCCAAAAAGATGCGATTCAGATAAGTCAGCAATAGTTTGTCTTTGCTGTAGAAGAATTCTAACTTGAGGGCAACAATAGCTTCTCGCACTTTGCGACCGAGAGAATCTTGCGTGCCCACATATTCCCGAAACAAACTGCGGGCGACCTGTTGGGTAACGGTACTGCCGCCTTGACGATCGCCCCCCTTACTGATAATAAAAGTTGCCCTAGCAATACCGATCGGATCGACACCGAAATGCCAATAAAAACGTTTATCCTCAGAAGCAACTACAGCTTTTGGCAAATAAGGGGAAAAGTCCGACAATTGTCTCATTTCCCCGTGAGCGTTGTTGCGCGGTTGTCGCAAAGGCGTTTCGCCATCGCGGGCGTAAACTACTGCTGGCCCCCCTGTGGCAGCTGGCAGGGGACGCACGGAGAATTTTTGCCATTCGATCGCAATTGCCAACACCATCAATGCCGTTAATCCACCAACCCCATACACCCCCCAGGTGGCAGCTTTAACATACCAAGGTGGCGGATCGTAGTACTGAACGCGGACAGACGCTGCCAGTTCTGGTGGGCCCAAAGTGAGCGTATCGCCGTGGCGCAGCAATTTTGACGCGATGCGCCGCCTACCCTTGTAAATTCCGTTCGTTGAACCTTCATCTTTGATCGCGAAGGACTTCTGGCGGCGTCCAGTCCGGTTTAAAGACAAGTGAAGCTGACTGACTACCGGATTGCGTACTACAATATCGCAGGATTTCGAGCTGCGTCCCAAGGTGTAGCGATCTCCTAACAAAGGGTAAACTTCTGCTTTGTCCGCATCTGCATCCTGGACTCGCAGTTCCGGCACTCTCGCATTCGTCTTGAGTACCAGTTGGGAAAAGTTTACCTTAGCTTGAACTGTATGTACCGCTTGGGTTATCGCACCGAAAATCGTTTGCGGGCGTTGAGGCTGAGGAGGAGTCATACTTTTTATTTTAGATTTTAGATTTTGGGGAAAGGGGCTAGGGACTAGGGGCTAGGGGCTAGGGGAAGAGGGAAGAGGGAGAGGGAGAAATTTTGACTTTTGACTTTTGACTTTTGACTTCCCCACTTCCCCACTAGGGACGATTTTTCGGTGGCTCATGTTTTCCGAACGCGGCGATAAACAGGCAGGCAATACCTATGTTAATAAAGGTATCTGCCACGTTAAATACCGGAAAACGAATGAGGCGAAAATCCAGAAAATCGACGACGTAGTTTAATAAAAAGCGATCGATGCCGTTGCCCAAAGCGCCCCCCAAAATAAAGCCGTAGCCCAGCTGATCCCAACCTGGAAGCTTTGGCCCAAACAACGCCAGTGCGATTAAGATGATACTTACCCCCAAGGATAGCCAACGTAACCAACTGCCGTCCTGGCTGAACAAACTAAACGCCGCACCTGGATTTCTTACGTAGGTAAAATGAAAGACTCCCTTCCACAAGGGCCAAGTTTCATTGAGGTCGAAATTTTGTACTACCCAGCTTTTGGTCAACTGGTCTAATACCAAACTGACAAGGGCAGCCGCCCAAAAAAACCGGTTTTTAGTCAATTGGTTCATTGTTTATTTCTCAGTGTTCAATAATTGTTTTGTTCGTTGCTATGAACCATAACCATGAACCGCGAACAACTTACTAAAGATTAGTAAAACATCAAGCGTCGCAAGATAAATGCCAATATCGTAACCTCACAAACAACAGCAAGCTGTCCTGGCAGCGCGTAGAACGACAATTTTTGAGCGGCTGGCAATAAAGCAAGGGTACTGGTGCTTCCCCAGTTCAAATAATGGCTCAAAACCAGATAGCTAAGACCGAAAAAATGAACTGTTAGCAAACCACAGATACAACTAAGCGCGAGAAATTCCAGTTTGGGCGGCATCTTAAAAGCTAAAAAGCCACACAGCCAAGCACCCGGAACAAAGCCTAACAGATATCCAAAGCTGGGTTGTTCAATATATTTGATGCCACCACCCTGAGTAAAGACCGGTAGGAAAGTTAAGCCTAATGCCAAATAAGCAATTTGGGAGAGGGCACCAGCATTCTTGCCGCCAAGACAGCCTACCAGCAGCACAGCTCCTATTTGATAGGTAACGCCCAGGGAGTAAGTTTGAATCGCCAGCCCACCTTCATGCCAGGTGGGAAAGGTGATAGAAGCGTTTAGAAAAGTGCCGCCGATCGTCAGCAGCAACCCAATAAAGGCCCACAGCAGTTCAGTTGCAGAAAACATAGGCATAGGGGATAGGGGATAGGGCGTCGGGGATAGAGCGTCGGGGAGAGTATGGGAACGGAGGAAGGGGAGAGCGGGAGAACGGGGCAGCGAGAGAAGAAATATTTTTACCTCTTCCCTCTTCCTCTCCCTCTTCCTCTCCCTCTCCCTCTTCCTCTTCCTCTTCCCCGACGCCCCAGCCCCTATCCCCTATCCCCTAATTGGGAACGGGTGCTTCGCCGCCTACAAGTCCCAAGGCTTCTAGCATGGCGCGGTCTTGCTCTGGGGGTTGACCCATTGTAGTGAGGTAGTGCCCGATCAGCATGGCGTTGATGCCAGATTTTAGTCCCAGAGCTTGCAGTTCGCCCATGATGGCTTCTCGTCCTCCAGCGTAGCGGAGAATTTGCTTGGGCAAAATCAGCCGAAAGATGGCGATCGCTTTCAACGCTTCGTAAGGATCTAGTTTGGGACGTTCCGCCAATGGTGTCCCCACTCTGGGATTGAGCAGGTTAAGGGGTACGGATTCAACTTCTAACTCTCGCAAAGCCAAGGCTAAATCTACCCGATCCGACCAGCTTTCGCCCATACCTAAAATACCGCCCGTACAAGCTTGGATTCCGGCAGCTTTGAGATTTTTGATTGTTTCGACGCGATCGCGCCAAGTATGAGTTGTCGCGATCTGCGGAAAGTAATTTTCTGAGGTTTCCAAGTTGTGGTTATAGCGAGTAACGCCTGCTTCTTTTAATGCTTGCGCTTGTTCTGGCGTCACTTCTCCCAAGGCGCAGCACGGTTTAACGTTTGTTTCGGCGATAATTAGCCGCACCGTTTCCAGAATTCGTGCAAATTCTGACGATTTGGGACTGTTATACTTGAGGCCGCGTCCCTGACTCACCAAACAAAATCTTTTTGCCCCTGCGGCTTCGGCTGCTTTGGCTTGGTCGAGAATTTCCTCAGTGGATTTTAAACCGTAAACTGGGGAACCAGTACCGGGATGGTGAACTGACTGGGAGCAAAAGCCGCAGTTTTCCGAGCAATTGCCAGATTTGACGTTGATGATGCTGCACAAATCTACGGTGTTACCGCAGCAAGCTTGTCGCACTTTATCGGCTGCTTCGCATAGTAGGAGTATATTTTCTTGCCCCTCTATTTTCGTGAGTGCGATCGCCTCTTCTCTGCCAAGCTGCTCTCCTGCTATTATCCGATCGCTCAGGTTGTCCAGCCACTCGTGCCAAGACTTCTGGGACTCGCTAGTAAAATTGGCTTCGATCCGATCGATATAAGTTGACACCTATGCTTAAACCTCGTTCTGCTTTTCGATCGCGTTTGCTTAATCCTATGAATTTTATCACTTCTTTGCTATAATGTTATATTGCTCAAATTCACTTTCACAGACAACAGGAGTTGCTTTCCAGTTCGATGACCTGTAAAATTAACTTCCCACAGAGATTTTTCAATACCCCCTGTCAGCTTTTTTTATTTGTACTCAGTAATTTTACTCTTGCAAATAATATATAGGAATTATAATATTTTTATTGACAAAAATTTTATCAACGAATACAAAACACTCATTAGAAATATTTATTAAAATTTTATTCAAAAAAACATTAAAAATTTCTTGAATTAACAAGCTAGATTTACGCTAATATCATAACGGATTGTAAGCTATTTAGTATAATCTAAAACTAGGTTGCGATCGGGTTGATTAATTTGGTAATAACTTTATTTTAACCTTCTCTTAAACCATTGTTTTACGTTAAACGGTAGTTTCGGTACAGCTATCTGTTAAGTAACTTGAAGAAATACCATGTTCTCTCAAAACACACGTTTGGCATCCGTGGCATCTATACTTGCTCTGGCGTTGGCTGTAACCTCTTGCAGTAGCAATGGAGGAAACCAGGCTTCTTCTCCCTCTCCTACAGGAGCGGCCAACACACCAGGGGGTGGCGATACAGCTGTCAACACTACTAACACCAGCAACACAACAACCTCCAATCTGTCCGGCAATGTAACGGTAGATGGTTCCAGCACGGTATTTCCGATCTCCGAGGCGATGGCAGAAGAATTTCAAAAAGCCAATCCAGGTGTAAAAGTCACTGTGGGTAAATCAGGGACCGGTGGAGGCTTTAAAAAGTTCTGTAACGGAGAAACCGATATCTCCAACGCTTCTCGCCCAATCAAACCAGAAGAAGTAGATTTGTGCAAGAAAGGTAACGTTGAGTACGTCGAACTTCCGGTAGCATATGACGGACTCTCCGTGGTCGTAAACCCCCAAAACACCTTTGCACAGTGCCTGAAAGTCGATGAACTCAAAAAAATGTGGGAACCGACAGCACAGGCCAAAGTTACTACCTGGAATCAAATTCGCCCCAGTTTCCCCAACGAAAGAATAGGTTTGTATGGGCCTGGTACGGATTCGGGCACCTATGACTTCTTTACCAAAGCGATTGTAGGTGAGGAAGGTAAAAGCCGAGGCGACTACACTGCCAGCGAAGATGACAATACTTTGGTACAGGGCGTTAGCGCGGATAAAGGCGGAATTGCTTTCTTTGGCTATGCCTATTACGCAGAAAACAAAGATAAGTTAAAGCTAGTTGCGATCGATGGAGGTAAAGGTTGCGTTGAACCCAGCGAAGCAACTATCAACGATGGCACATATCAGCCGCTAGCTCGCCCAGAGTTTATCTACGTCAAGAAAACTGCGGCGTCTCGCCCAGAAGTAAAAGCTTTTGTCGAATATATGCTCGCTCCCGCCAACAAAAAGTTGATTTCGGAAGTCGGCTACGTTCCTCTTCCAGATGAGTTGCTCACAGAAGTTCAGGCACGCTTCCAAGCGGGCAAGGTAGGTTCAATATTTGAGGGTAAAGGCTCTCAAGTCGGTTTGACCTTAAAAGACTTACTCAAGCAAGAGAAGTAGTTTAGATCTGATTAATCAAGGCAAGAGAGAGAGGGAAAAGGGAAAAGGGAGAGGGAAGAGTGAAGAGGGAAAAAGGAAAAGGGAAAAGAATAATTCTTCTGCTCCCCCGCTCTCCCGCTCTTCCGCTCCGCCGCTCCCCCGCTCCCCTAACACCTAACCCCTAGTTCCTAGCCCAATAACCAATGACTACAAACCCGTCATCTACCGAGCAGATAAATCGCGATTTGTTTCGTCCCAATCGCCAGTTAAACAAGTGGGTAGAGTTAGTAGTAAAAACCATTTTTGCTTTATTTGCGCTTGTTTCTGTGGCAACAACGATTGGGATTGTCCTGACTCTGATTTTTGAAACATTTGCATTTTTCAGTGAAATACCGATATGGCGATTTCTGACAGATACACAATGGACACCGAGGTTCTTCAATCCTCAATACGGTATTTTTGTACTGATCAGCGCTACGTTGCTTACCAGCACGATCGCGATCTCTGTGGCTTTGCCTGTAGGCTTGTTATCTGCGATTTGTTTGAGTGAATACGCACCTGCTAAAATACGTCGCTGGCTCAAACCAGCCTTAGAAATTCTGGCCGGAGTACCCACAGTAGTGTTCGGTTACTTTGCGTTGCTGTTGGTAACGCCTTTTCTGCAAAAAATTATCCCAGGCTTGCAGGGTTTCAACGCCTTGAGCGCCGGACTGGTATTGGGAGTATCGATAATCCCCTTAGTCGCTTCCCTGAGCGAAGATGCGATATATGCCGTCCCGCGCAGCCTCAGAGAAGGAGCTTACGCTTTGGGAGCGACCAAACGAGAGACGATCGTCGGGGTAGTGCTACCATCGGCGTTATCCGGTATTGTCGCTTCATTTGTTTTGGCAATCTCCCGCGCAGTGGGAGAAACGATGATTGTAGCGATCGCAGCTGGTCAAAACCCAACTCTGGGTCTTAATCCCTTTGTGCCCGTAATGACTATGACAGCTTACATCGTACAAGCTAGTCTAGGCGATACACCAGCTGGCTCGCTCGCTTACAGAACTTTGTTTGCCGTCGGTATGACTTTGTTTTTAATCACCTTGGCCTTGAATATATTCAGCTTTTGGTTTGTTCGCCGATTTCGGGAGAAATACGAGTAATGACTATGCAAGAACCGAAATCCTTTGCCAGCAGCGATTCGTCAGAGAATGGGCTATTTAAAGTGGCTCTGCCCACTCGCTATAACTTTGATAGAATTTTTGTCATAGCCACTTGGGCAGCTACTTTGTTTGGTCTGGTAGTATTGGCAGTTTTATCGATCGATGTACTTGTTGATGGACTGCCGCGCTTGAATTGGTCTTTCCTTATCAGTTATCCGTCTCGTCGCCCATCTATTGCTGGTATATTGTCACCACTAATAGGCAGCATATGGCTATTAGTCGTGACAGCTTTAATTGCTTTTCCTTTAGGGGTTGGCGCAGCGATCTTCTTGGAAGAATATTCCACCGACAACTGGTTTACTAGACTGATCGAAATAAATATTGCTAACCTAGCAGCAGTGCCTTCCATTATTTACGGCTTGCTAGGATTGCAGGTATTTGTGCGGTGGATGTTGCCAATTACAGCTGGACGCAGTATCCTGAGCGGCGCTCTTACTCTTACTTTGTTGATTTTGCCGATTATTATTGTTGCCTCTCGCGAAGCTTTAAGAACTGTACCGAGCAGCTTGCGCCAAGCCGGATACGCCTTGGGTGCAACGCGCTGGCAAGTAATTAGGGAACACGTTTTTCCGTTGGCTTTGCCCGGTATCCTCACAGGAACTATTTTGGCTTTATCGCGAGCAATAGGTGAAACTGCTCCTTTAATTGTGATTGGGGCTTTGACCTTTATTACTTTTTTACCTCCCATTTCGCCAAAAGGTTTGCAAAGCCCATTTACAGCACTGCCAATTCAGATTTTCGATTGGGTATCCCGTCCTCAAGCGGCATTTCACAATAATGCGGCGGCAGGTATTATTGTTCTCATGCTTTTACTGTTGCTGATGAATGCAACGGCAATTTTATTGAGAAACAAGTTCCAGCAAAGTAGATAGCCGAAATTGCACTCCTAGAGTGAAGAGTCAATGTTGTGGAAACAGAACAGACTTAGGCGCACAGTTTAAACATTAACAACCTATCAATTTATGAGATCAGAGCCGATAAGACAGCAAAATTCATCTCCGAAAAACCAGTATAATACTGGAGCTAATGCTACAAAAGAAGCGATTCTACGAGCAGAAAATGTCTCCGTTTTCTACGGCTCGTATTTGGCAGTTCGCGACGTTACCATAGATATCGCTAAAAACCAAATCACAGCTTTTATTGGCCCTTCTGGTTGTGGAAAAAGTACCCTGTTGAGGTGTTTTAATCGTTTGAACGATTTAATTCCGGGGGCGCGAGTAGAGGGAGAAATTAAGTTTCAAGGAGAAAATCTCTACGATCGGCAATTCGCGCAAAGAATAGAGGAAGTACGTCGTCGTATAGGGATGGTATTTCAAAAACCCAACCCTTTCTCGAAATCAATTTACGAGAATGTGGCTTTTGGTGCGAGGATCAATGGCTACAGGGGCGATATGGATGAGTTGGTAGAACGATCGCTCCGAGGTGCGGCTCTGTGGGATGAAGTGAAAGACAAGCTCAAACAAAGCGGTTTATCTCTGTCTGGCGGACAGCAGCAGCGTTTGTGTATTGCGCGGGCGATCGCAGTGCAACCCGATGTTATTTTGATGGATGAACCCTGTTCTGCTCTAGACCCGATTTCTACCCTGCGGATCGAAGACTTGCTGCACGAACTCAAAGAGCAATACACCATCATCATCGTTACCCACAATATGCAGCAGGCTTCGCGGGTGTCCGATATGACCGCGTTCTTCAATGTCCAGCCTACCGAAAAAGGCGGACGCATGGGTTATATGGTGGAGTTCGATCGCACCGAGGTGATTTTCCAAAGTCCGAAAGAAGAATCTACCCGCGAGTACGTCAGCGGACGCTTTGGTTGATTCCAAGACGGTCAAGTGCGACTCTTCAAAAGAGAGCTCAAGGCTTTACGGACTCCGTAAATACAAAACTCATATGCAAGAAGATCCGGATTTACCCAAGCATTGAGTAACTTTAGGATGATCCCCGCAGTACCGATCCAGGATACGATGGAGCATGGATTTGTCTCTGCTGTGGAAAATTTACCTAACTGCTTATGAAGCGCTATTTGACCCGTCTGCTTGCCCTAGTTTTGGTTGTGACGATCGGCTTGATCGGCTGTGCCACCCCCACAGGCATAACTGGGGATTATCGTCAAGATACCTTGGCTCTGGTGCAAACTTTGAGAACTGCGATTGAATTGCCAGATGATTCACCAGAGAAAGCGGCGGTTCAGGCAGAAGCACGTCAAAGAATCAATGACTTTGCGGCTCGTTATCGGCGCGATAGTTCTCTCACCGCTCTCCGCTCTTTCACTACAATGCGAACAGCATTGAACAATATAGCCGGACATTACAGTTCTTATCCAAATCGTCCTCTTCCTGAGAAGTTGAAGCAGCGTTTGGAACAAGAATTAACCCAGGTGGAAAATGCTCTGAGACAAGGAGTCTGATCGATAAAAAACTTAAATTGAGTAGGGTGCGTCAGAGCGATAAAATTTAATGATTATCGGCAAAATTATCAGATCTGACGCACCCTACAGCCAGAAAAATCCCGCGAGTTTAATAACTAGCGATTTGTGTGAATTGGCACGCTCTAGTCGGCGATTTCGGCGAATTCGCGACCCAGCGAGCCATTACCCGTATCGTTAATTGAGGCTTGAAACAGTCCGTTTAATAACGAAGCCGGTCTTTGTTGGTAAGGCCAAGCAAAAGCATGGCGAAAAGCGGCATCTTGACAAGCCTGCAATTCTTCAAAACCGATGATGTCGTAAGTCAGCAAGTTTTCGTACTCGAATGGCAGACGCACGTTATGCAAACCAGCGTTATCCGTGCAGATGGCGATATCCACACCAGCGTCAAAACAGCGATCGAATACTAACTTGAGTTGGCGGATATCTTCGAGCGTACCGGTTTTGAGGTATGTGGTCGGACAAACTTCCAGACACTGACCGTTAGCAGCTAATTCACTTAGCAATTCGGGATACTGTAAAGGGATCTGAATGCCGTGTCCGATCCGCATCAGATAGGGGATAAGTTCTGGATAGCAACCAGATTGAGTTTCGTAGACGTGGCCTGTGGTCTTGAGGTCGAGCGATCGCGCCAAGGCGTACAGTTCTACAAATTCATCCAGCCGCTCTGCATAATGGGCATCCCCTCCAGCCAAGTCTACAGCACAAACATACCCTTTGCTCTGTGCAGCCAGCTCGACGATCGCCCGGTTCACCTCATAGGGAAGGCGGGAGTGCATACAGAGAATTTGGCTGGTAATAATTGGATATTCTTTCGTCTGGGTAGCTTTCCCGACAATCTCAACAATTTCAGCCATTTGGTCAATTCGTTCCGACTGACTGAGTTGGGGAGATGTCCGCAGATAGGGAGTGTAACGGATCTCCAAATAGGCAAGATTCTCAAAAATATACGCACCCCGAATCAGTCGGGAAATAAAATAGGGTAGTGTCTGAGTAGTTTGAACGCCTTCTACTAAAGTATGCAGCTCCAAATACTCATCGAGCGTATTGCGCGGTTTTGTATAAAAATCCTCAAACGAGGCATACTCAGGGAAGCGATCGGCCAAATTGGCGTCGCTGCGTTGGAAGTAGCGCCAAAGAATACGAGGTACAACAGAACCGCCGAGGTGGCGGTGCAGTTCAGCATATAGAGCCACAAAAACCCCTCTGGTTGATATAGATGAAATAGGAGTACAGTTATTATTTCCATTATTAACAAATCTTTTTATAAGAGTTGGTAGTTACGCGAACACCGATGGGCTTCCCAGTCAAGCAAGTATGACCTAAACTTTTGTGAAGGTAACTTTGTTGACCTATAGCCCAGCGGCTCTTGATGCCTAGTGGCAAGCAGTGGTGCAGCAACCAGTCCTTAGGGGCTAATTATTTGTCAGTATCGTTTGTTTTTTTTCTTTCTGGTTGATGCCATGTTGAAAGCTCTCATAGCTGTTAAGCGAGATGCCAGTCGTTTCTATCGCAGCCTTTTAGTCAGTGTGTTAACTGGTGGTCTGGTGAGTCAGTGCATCTGGAATAAACCAACTCATGCACAAGTAATGGTGCCTTGCCAGTTATCGGCAGATCTGATTCAACAAAAAGAAAACCTCCGGCTGGCGGCTCTTAAAGGCGATCGAGAAGCGCAGAACCGCTACCAAGCCCTGATAGCCAAACAGGCAAGGCAATTGCAAGAATGCCGCAGCCAAAATTGGCCGCGCAACCAAGCTATTTGGCTGCGCCTGTATCCCTGCGATATCCGCCCAGGTTCGGTGGGTATGCTGCTCGATCGCCTTGTCAATAAAGGTTACAACGAAGTTTATGTGGAAGTCTTTTACGATAGTCTGGTGCTACTGCCCCAGGCCGATAATCCCACATCTTGGAGTTCTGTAATACAAGTACCCGGAGCGGAAAAGGTAGATCTGTTAGCGGAAATTATTGAGAAAGGGCGCAAGCGAGGGCTCAAAGTTTATGCTTGGGTATTTACAATCAATTTCGGATATGCTTACGCGACTCGGCCCGATCGCCAAGCTGTTTTAGCTCGTAATGGCAGGGGTCAAACCAGTTTGGATGTAACCAACGATGCGGGTATCGACACCGATCTAACAAAAGGCGATGCCAGTAAAGCTTTTGTCGATCCCTACAGCCCCCAAGCGCGACAAGACTATGAAAGGTTGATTGAGGCGATCGTCAAACGCAAACCGGACGGAATTTTGTTTGATTATGTTCGCTATCCCAGAGGGACGGGGGATGCTTCGGTCGTTACCAAGGTGCAAGACTTGTGGATTTATGGTGAATCTGCCCAGCAAGTATTCTTGCAACGGGCAATCAACCGCAAAGGGCTGGATCTGATGCGGCGATTTTTAACTAAGGGATTCGTTAGCGCCCAAGATGTTGCCCAGGTTGACGAAATTTATCCAGAGGAAGAAGAACCGCTTTGGCAGGGACGCAATCCCGACCAAACAAAGAGCGTACTGCCAGCAGGGCAACGTCAACCTTTCCTACAATGGGATTTATGGCAGCTGAGTGTAGCCCACGCCGCTCAAGGTATTGTCGATTTTTTGACGGCAGCAATGCAACCGGCGCAGCGCGTCGGCATCCCGACTGGGGCGGTGTTTTTCCCTGGGGGCAACCAAGCTGTCGGTCAGGGGGGATATGACTCGCGGGTACAACCTTGGGATAAGTTCCCCAGAACGATGGAATGGCATCCTATGCTTTATGCAAATTGCAACGACACTAGCTGTATTTTGAACGAGCTGCAACGGGTAGTAAGTCTCGCTCCTCTCGGTACGGATATTAGACCGGCGTTGGCTGGTGATTGGGGAAGGGCTGTGAGCAATCGTCCGTCTCTGGAGGTGCAAATGCAGGCTATTCGTCAATATACACCGCAAATTCAGACGGTGAGCCATTTTGCTTATTCTTGGCAGGACCCGGAGAGCGATCGCGAAAGGAAGTTTTGTAAGTTGCGGTAGTTTAATGAAGGAGATGAAGGAGATGAGAGAGATAAGGGAAAAATTTGCCCATCTTCTTCACCTTCCCCGATCTTAATACTTTTCGTTTGAGAATAAACCCGGACGTTGTGACAACTTTAGCTCATGGATTAGCCGTTTACTGCTGTCTAAAGGTCATCAAACCGCGACTTCCATTAACTCTGTAAAATATTTGCAGTTGGTTGTTATTAGTGATGCGATACCTTTGGGCACTTTGGAGAGCAGCCAGATACTCAGATTCTTGACGCATAATATCGGGGGAACACGCTTTACGGGTGGTAGCGGGACTATTTACTGTTAGGTTATTACCGTTTGTTTGATAGCTGGCATTGTAGTTGTTGCAGCTAGCTAAACCGCTCATAGTGTTGTTCGTGAATTGTGCTGTAATGCGTGTATTTCTCAAAGGAGAACTGCGTGCATTTGCAGTTCCCCAAGAAACTAGCGTCCAAGATGTACCATTCAAGCTGCGCTGCATAATTTTACCGTTGAAAACGGCAGAATTTTCTGTAGGATTTGAGGCGGCGATCGCTAATTTTGCCCCTTCACTTCTATAAGCTATTGGCAGACATAAAAAACAGGCAGATAACAGTATAAGTGTGATTTTATATTGATGTTTTCTAATCATCTCTATGCTTGTGATTTTAGAGTACTACCTCTCATTTTAACCACTCTATTGTAAAGAAAATTAAATTTTTTTGGAAGAAATTCTAAACTTTTATGTTGGCCATTAAATAGGCAGTTACACTTATCTTAACATCTCAAATATATCGCACGCTAGCAATCAGCCAAAAGGAATAATTATTATGACATTCAGAATTCTAAGTTTGGATGGCGGTGGAATGCGTGGAGTCATCTCTGCACGCATACTCAAAGAAGTTGAAAGCCAACTTCAGGAACGTAAAGGCTTAGCTTTACACGAATATTTTGATATGATTGCCGGAACTTCGACAGGCTCGATTTTAACAGCAGGTATTGGTACTAAAAATACAAGCGATCGCCTCATCCAACTCTATCAAGACAAAGCCGGAACAATATTTCCATATCAACAAACAAACCTCAAAGAGTATTTGCCAGAATCTTTACACTCCTGGGTATTTCCACTAGAGGTAGTGCAACAATTAATCAATACATTTGCACCTGCCAAATATTCGCACGCTGGACTGATTAGCTCTTTACAAGACGTTTTAGGAGAAGTCGAAATCGGTAAAATTGAAGACAATATTATTTTAATTCTTGCTTACGATACACTTTACAGGAATACTACGTTTTTTACCAATTGTCATCCCGATATTGGAGATAGGTGGTATGACGATACTCCCCTATGGGAAATCTGCGTTTGCTCCTCCTCTGCTCCCACTTTCTTTCCAGCTTATGAGTTAAAACCGCGCAACAAAGAAAAATATGGAGATAAGTGGTCTTTCCCTCACATCGATGGTGGAGTAGGTGCAAACAATCCTTCTCTGGCTGCCTTAAGTCTAGTACTCAGAATCAATCAAGCGCTCAAAAACAGCCAAGAACAAGGAAAACCTCTACCAAAAGAACTACCTCCAAAAATGAAGGAGAAGCTGGAAAATGTCAAATTTGAAGATATTTCTATACTTTCGATCGGCACTGGTAGGACTGGAGAACCTTATCGATATGAAGAAGTAAAAAACTGGAAAACATTGAACTGGGCGCAACATATTGTTGATGTGTTTATGGAGCCAACATCGGAGGTGGATACCACAATTTGCCAACAAATTATGGGTGGATTTAACTCAAAACGTTACTTGCGCCTTCAGTTTGATTTGAATGAAAGATTTAAAGCTAAAGATCCAAATAACGAGAGTTATAAAGATGTTCGCGAAATAGTTCCAGAGAAAGACCGAAAAAACCGGTTTACAGGTAAGAAAATTAGTGAAGCGATCGATGATTCCAGAAAGCAGATTATCAACGATTTACTCGCAACAGCAACAGAATTTATAGAGCAAGGTCTTACGTCTTATGCGAGAGTAGGAGGTGATTCCCAGCCGGTGAAAAAAGCGATCGCATCTTTCATTGATTCTAACTAGCTTATTTGTGGAAACTCATCTGCGCTTAATTGTTACTCTTGCGGAAGTTACATTCAGCTTTGGTGCGTCAGAGGGATAAAATTAGCGATTTATGCTAAAATGGTGCTATCTGACGCACTTTACAGCTACAGATTTAGCGTTAAAGCTGTTTTAACAATTGAGTACAGGCGCGATCCATCGCACCTGTACCTTTAGCACTCAACTAGGCTGGCTAGCTAGGCTGATTAGATGCTGCGGCGGCTGACTCTTGTTTCTGCGCCTCAGCATTTTTATCATTCATTGCTTGCAATTGGTTCAAGTGAATGTTATTGACTTGAACGATAAAGTTTTCGATCGCCTTTTGCGCTTTGAGAGGCAATTCGGTTTCTTCCGCCGTATCGTAGTAACTATATAACGGACTTACACCCAAGATAAATTTCTCCTGTTCGGCTTCCAACAATTCCACCGTAGTGTTAGCAGCCAACCAATTCTTTTGAAAAGGAAACGAGGTAACGATACTAGCCACGATAGCTGCGATCGCCGGACAAATTACGGGTAGCCACTTCAGCCAAGTTACACCAGCTTCCAATTTGTCTACTAACACCAAAATCGGTGTAATTCCAGATAAAACCACCGTGGCAAGTTGCGAAATATAATAAATATTTCGACAGTTAGTTCTCGTCCTTTTATAATCATCAACCAACTCCTGACAATACTCTAAAGCACTTTCTCTTGCTGTGTTTATCGAAGCATTTTCGATCAGTTGCGAATTTCCCACCAGCGCATTGTATAGTTCGGCTTTTCTGCTGATTTTCTGCCGAAGTGATGCCCCATTAAATGTTTTCGAGAGGCTCAAATTAGCTAAAAACATAAAAACCGAAACCGATGCCAAAACAGCCAAGTAGATTTTGGCCATTTGCACCTCTGGTAAAATAAATGTAACGATTCCTGCACCAACCGCTCCTGCTAGCACCAAGTACTCGAATACCTTCAGCGTTAACAAGAGAATTTGATTTGGTGACTTAGGATTTTCTGCTACGTTAATCTGAGGCAAATTTGTCATTTGTGCTGCATCAGTCATTATTTTTGACTCCAGTGGATTACCTTACCACTATATTGCTTAGCATAAAATTGGTTTCGTCACAAGTCTATTTAATTTTTATTTTATTTTGCTATGATAATATATTTATAGTTGAGCGGGAAGTAAGAAATGTAAAAAAATATAAAATGGCATAATTACAGGTTTTGCTAATTAATAAATCTGCTTATTCTCCCTTGTCGATCGAAATGATCGGATGACAATTTATTGGTGAAATTCAGCCAAAAACCAAGCACCAAACTGCGATCGATCTGCGCTACGAATGCGCCCCACCAAATCCTAATTCATAAACCGGGTTTATTTGATGATTATTTATTCATCCTTCTATTTTTTCAATCCCCTACTTGCCTACCTTCCAAAACAGCTACTAAAATATTGACTAATGGATGATCGTAAACGAATTTCACTCATTTTTGTTGACTCGCAATATATTCTGCTTCCAATCTTTCATACTCAGCTTTTTCTGTTGCTAAATATCCTTCTATTTCTTCTGTGTTAGCGTGATAATATGCTAATGCTGCATGAACCTGAGCTAAATTGATGAAGCCATATTCTTGTACAATTTCTGTTGGTGTTAGTCCTTGTTTGGATAAAACAGCCATTTGTTCAACAGAAATTCTGGTTCCCGCGATTCTGGGACAATTTCCGCAAGTTTCAGGTGTGCGGATAATGAGAGTGCCGATGTCAATAGTTGTTGTCATATTTCCTGGTTTTGGATAAGTTTTGTACTGTAAATAAATTATTCAATTTTGTACGTCTGACGCTTCCTAATATAATAGGTAATTGCCGAAACAATTACCTATTACCTACTACCAATTACCCAACTACAAAGTTAACTAAATTTCGACCGGGAACAACGATCGCTTTTTTAATTTCCTTACCCTCAAGGTAACGTTGGGCAGCTTCCGACTCGCGGGCGTACTTTTCCAAAGTATCCTTATCCGAAGTATTCGCTACTTCAATTGTGCCGCGAGTTTTGCCATTAATTTGAATTACCAAGGTAATTTCATCGGCAACTAACGCCGCAGGATCGTATTTTGGCCAACTTGCTTTATGGACAGATTCAGTATTACCAATCATCTGCCACAATTCCTCGGCAATGTGCGGCGCAAACGGCGCTAACATCAAAATCAAAGTGTGAATCCCTTCTGTATAAATTGCCGAATTTTTACTATCGGTATCCGTGAGGGCGTTACTCAATTTCATCAATTCAGAAATTGCCGTATTGAATTGATAGTCGCTTCCTAAATCATCCGTAACTTCCTTAATTGCCGTATGAATGGCGCGACGCAAATCCTTCTCAGTTTTGGATTTTGGATTTTCGAGTTTGGATTTATCCAACTTAGCTGATGATTGATTGCTGGCAAAATCAGTTATCAAACGCCAAACACGGTTTAAGAAGCGAAACTGTCCTTCTACATCCGCCTCATCCCATTCCAAATCTTTCTCCGGTGGCGCTTTGAACAAGATAAACATTCTGGCAGTATCCGCACCGTATTTATTAATTACTTGTTCTGGTGCAACGCCATTGTATTTAGATTTGGACATGGTTTGGTAAGATATTTCCAACGGTTCTCCAGTTTCCGGGTCTTTCGGATCGTTGGGATTTACCAAATTAGAAGGAATATATTTGGCATTACCGGATTTTTTCGGATTGGTGTAAGTTAATCCTTGCACCATACCTTGAGTTAATAAACGTTGGAAAGGTTCGTCAAAATTGAGCAAACCTCTGTCTCGCAACACCTTAGTAAAGAAACGAGAATATAATAAGTGTAGGATTGCGTGTTCGATGCCACCGACATATTGATCGACAGGCATCCAACCATTTGTTTTCGCAGAATCGAACACTTTCCCATCATTTTGGGCATCGCAAAAACGCAAGTAATACCACGATGAATCGATAAACGTATCCATAGTATCGGTTTCTCTTTTCGCAGGCGTACCGCAACTAGGACAAGGTACGTTTACCCAACTTTCTAATTGTGCCAAAGGCGAAGCACCGCGACCGCTTAATTCTACATCTTCTGGCAATTGTACGGGTAAATCTTGTTCGGGAACTGGTACTATTCCGCAATTCGGACAGTGGATAACTGGAATTGGCGCACCCCAATATCTTTGGCGGGAAATTAACCAATCTCGGAGGCGATATTGCACTCGCGCTTTTCCGAAACCTTTTTGTTCGGCATAGTCGATAATTGCCTGTTTTCCTTCGGTGGAATTCTTGCCATTGAACTCACCGGAATTAACCATAATTCCGGGGTCTGTATACGCTTCCTTCAGTTCGTAGTGAGGACTTAAGTCCTCATTCCCAGGCGGAACAATTACTACTTTAATGGGCAAATTTTGTTCGTTGGCAAATTTGAAATCCCGCGTATCATGTGCGGGTACGCCCATTACCGCACCCGTGCCATACTCGTATAAGACGTAATCGGCAATCCAAATCGGAATTTCTTCACCAGTAAAGGGATTAATTGCTTTACCGCCAGTAGGGATACCGCGTTTTGGTTTATCTTCGGCGGTACGTTCCAATTCGCTTTGATTGGCAACTTCTTTAATGAAAGTTTCGACTGCTTCTTGACGTTCTGATGTAGTAACTTTTGGTGTTAATGGATGTTCCGGCGCGAGTACCACGTAAGTAACACCATAAACGGTATCGGGACGAGTGGTAAACACTCCTATTTTTTCTTCCATTCCGACAATTGGAAATTCCAAATAAGCGCCGACAGATTTACCAATCCAGTTCGCCTGCATTAACTTTACTCTTTCCGGCCAACCTGTCAACTTATCTAAATCTTGGAGTAATTCTTCGGCGTAGTCGGTGATTTTGAGGAACCATTGACGCAAGTTTTTCTTCTCAACTATTGCGCCGGAACGCCAAGAACGACCTTCGCTATCGACTTGTTCGTTTGCTAATACTGTTTGGTCGATGGGGTCCCAGTTAACTTTAGCTTCTTTTTGATATGCTAATCCGGCTTGGAAAAATTGCAAGAAAATCCACTGCGTCCATTTGTAATAGTCGGGGGAACAGGTGGCGAGTTCGCAATTCCAATCGTAGGATAAACCCAAACGCTTTAATTCCGATCGCATTTGCGCGATATTGTTATAAGTCCACTTCGCCGGATGGGTTTGGTTTTTGATGGCGGCGTTTTCTGCTGGGAGTCCAAACGCATCCCATCCCATCGGATGCAATACCCGATCGCCTTGCATTCGGTGTACTCGTGCGATCGCATCCGTGATAGTATAGTTGCGGACATGGCCCATGTGCAGGTTGCCCGATGGATAGGGAAACATCGACAGGGCGTAGAATTTGGGCTTGTCTGTCTCGGTAGGCGTTTGGTCTATGCCTCGTTCTGCCCAAGTCTTTTGCCACTTTTCCTCTATTGCCGTTGGATTATATCGGGATTCCACAATCTAGAACTCCTGCTGGGTCACAAATCAACTACATTTTCCCATTGTGGCACGAATGGGAATGGGGAGTGGGTAGTGGGTAGTGGGGATATCCTGATATTGTAAGTTTATCGCTTTGTTCAAGAAGGAGGAAAAAATCGCACATAAGTTTTCGGGTCAGAGAGTTTCTGACATTCTTAAAGCTAAAAAAGGTAGTATTAAACAAGCCGAACTACCAGAAGGTTCTCCCAGTTGGGAAGAATTTAGCGAAATGATTTGGGAGGAAATTGAAAGGGGTGTACAGGAAAATCTTCCTGGTTTCAAGGTTGTTCGGAAATTATTAAGCGATCGGAGATTTGATAAATGAACAATCCTATCTTTGAAAAATTACTTAAACTCTTAAACAAATTGGAACAAGAAAAAGTCAGCTACACTTTAGCACATCATCGAGATGAAGCAATTATGGTGACAGTGGCTGTACCTGGAGAAAGATGGGAAGTTGAATTTTTGAATGATGGATCGGTAGAAGTAGAAAAGTTTGTTAGTAATGGGGAAATTGGGGGAGAAGAAGCACTGGGAGAATTATTTTCTCGCTATTCGGAACAGCATGATTTACATCTGGTAAATAATTAGATTTAAATGGTGTTTACATACGTGAAAATCACGCTCGCTATATCGGTAGTGCTTTACAAGAGGAAATTGCCAGTGCTGAGTAAAGTCTTTATAGATACTTGCTGCTTACAATTCTTCTTCAATTATTTTAAAATATTCGTTTGCAATTCGTCTCTAGTTTATTCTTGAGATATAATAGAAACTACTTCTCGAAAGTCTTCTATGAGTATCAGTCTTACTTCCGAACAAGAACGCTTTATTCAAACGAAGTTGCAAGTTGGGAAATATCGATCGGCCCAAGAAATCCTAGAAATTGCCTTGCGATTGTTGGATGAATACGATCGCGCAGATAACGCCTGGGTAGAGGATGTGCGAGAAAAAATTGACGCTGCGATCGAAGTTTCCGATCGAACGCCACCTATTGACGGCGAAACTTTTGTTAGCGAAGTTCTAGAACGATTCCAGCAAGCACGTCAGACACAAAAATGAGTCGCTATTTTATGGTTTCTAGAAGAAAAATCTAGCATTTGAAGTCAAAATATTTATTAAAGAATTGGTTCCTGATGCTTCTGAGTTAGATCCTTGGTTCCATTTATTCAGCATATCTTCAGCAAACAGGCGTATTTTTTCATCAGAATCATTTTCTGCTCTATCACGCAATAAAGGTAGAGTTTGGGGATTGTTAGGATAATTCAAGATAATTGCTTCCAGTGCTAAGTAACGAGGATTTAATTGTGAGCTTTTATCCTGATTGTTACTACCCTCATATCGATCATTTACAACACAATCGTAGAATACTTCAAAAATTTCAGCATTATCTTTCCAAATTTCACATAATTTATATATTGAAATCCATCTAATGCTCGGATCTTTATCGGACTGAGCTAACTTTTTGATAATAGGCAAAGTATCAGGATCATCCTTATAGCTATTCGCTAGGTCTTGAATTAAGGAAACTCGTGTATTGCTGTGCGTATCAAAAAAGATACAATTTTTTAGTATAGGTAAAGTATCAGGATCGTCTTTCCAATTATGCACTAAATCTTGAATTGCGCTTAGTCTTACTGCTGGACTTATATCGGTCTTAGCAGAAGCTTTTAATATAGATAAAGTTTCTGGGTCGTTCTCTGCCATCCACGCTAAAACTGTTAGTGCTTGAGAACGCACGGCTCCATGTTTATCATTACGAATACAATTTTTAATAACTGATAATATTTCATTGTTTCCCTGCCACCCTGATGTTAAACATTGTAATGCTTCACGTCTGACATCTATTCGTTTATCAAACTGAATAATATTTTTTAGCCATTCTAATGTTTCTGGGTGATCTCTCCAATAAATAGCGATTATTGAAATGATTTTAGTCATTTCTTCGTGACAAATAACCCATTCCGATCTATCTAGATGTAGATTTTTTATAGGCAAATTATTTATTATTTCATTTTCATCTATTACTTCTAAAGCAATAATGTCTTTCATTTTATTTAACAACTTTTCTGATGTGGCGGAAAGTGTATTTTGATTTCTCACTTCACCCAAGCAATCAAACGCCAAAAATAAGTTTAGATGCTTTTTGCTATTACCATTTTGTTGAATTAAATAATCAATCAATTCCCCAGCAAACTTCTCTCCCAACATTCCCACAATTAGCCGCAAAACTTCATGCCAACGCTCATCTTCCCAGTGTTTGCCAAATACCTCATTTTTCAAATAATCCAAATCGATTTTTCTATCTTTCTCAAATTGCCAGACAAACTCCCAAGCGCAGAAATATTCCAAAAAAGTGCGATGCACGAAAGCATAGTAATCTGCACCAACAGAACATAAAATAAAATTACGTACCCGCAATTGCTCGATGGTTAATCTGGCAACTGTTCTGGCATCGGGGATTTCAATAGACTTCAAATAATTATACAAAATTCTCTCTAAATCTTCCCCTGCAATCAAGTTACCAGCTAAACCTTTTTCATTCGCCTGCATATAGTAAGCAACCTGACGCAGCATTGCCTGCTTATCTTTGTAATCGATATTTTCTAACTTGAAATTACTCTTTAAAGTTCGTTCAAAATCCCAATGATGCAGCAATAACCGCGATGATTGATTGTACAGTTCCGGTCTATCTCTTGGCAATTCTTGATTGCGGTTCAAAATCGCCATCATCGTCAGCAAGAGGGGATTTCCTGCTAGTTCTCGAATCGCGGAAGATTCCCGAATTGCTTTTTTCAAGCGTTCCCGTTTTTTGACTTTATCGCCTTCATCATTATAAGTGCGATCGTGCCAACGTTGAATAAAATCTTCGATTTGTTCCGGCTCTAAATCTTGCAGCATGAAATGGCGAAATTCCGCATCTCGCAGCTTTTGCGCTTTGTACCCGATAACGCGAGAAGTCACGATTACCCGCACTTTTGGATAGTCGTTAGTAAAGCGATGGATATCGGTAATTACTTCTTCTCTTCTAGCAGAATCAAATATTTCATCCAATCCATCAAACATGACAACTGCATCACCAGCTTTTAATTTTTCATTTAATTGATGTTGGGGTAAATGACAAACTACGCCGCTACCAGCATGGAAAAATTCCAAAAAATCTTTACAGTTTCTATCTTCGCGGTTGAGACTATAGGCGCGTAACTCAATCAACAAAGGTATCGGCTGCAAAGGCAATTCATTCGGCGGTAATTCTGCCCAATTTAAACTAATCCATTGCAACAAACTAGATTTACCCGCACCTGGGTCGCCCAAAATTACCAGATATTTGTAATTGCGATCATCGAGAATTTCTGAGATCGATCGAATTCGCTCTTGCTGATAACTTTGTTGCCACCTTTCTAACTCTTCCGGCGAAAATTCTCGCTCTAATTCACCCCTTTCTTGCAACCGTTTTTGATATTCTTTCGGAATCTCATAAACTTTCGGCAAAAACTCTTGACATTCCCGCACGTTTTGCGGTATAAACATTTGCCATAACTTCAATTGGTTATAAGCATAGCCGTCGCGATCGATACTATCTAACTTCAAATTACCGTATCGTTCCCGAATTCCTTCCTGATATTTCCGCAAATCGAAATCGGGAGTAATTACCCGCGTATTTTCGGCAATTTCTGCTAGAGTTTGAGCTTTGAAAATTTCCCGCAAATCATCGGATTCTTGAATAATTGCTTTCGCTTTCTTCAAATACCGTTTCCCCAACTTTTCCCAATCAAATTCTGACGGCAAAGGCGGTAAATTAAGCTGCTTCCACTTTTCAGCTAACGTCTTAGTATCTAAAATATGGCATTCGTATTGAAAAGCATTACCTAAAGTTTCGGCAACCGCTTCATCTTTAATAAATTGTTTTAACGGTTTGATATATTCTTTTAACTTTTCTTCATCAAAATCAGCATCTTCCAATTCTTGCTGTACCAATTGCAAAAACTCTTTTAATGCTTTTCCCGCCGCAATATCTAGCGGTTCTTTGCTGGGAAGCTGAATTACCTTATTTAAGCAACCTTTAAAAATATCTTTCGCCCAATCTTTGGTTGCTTCCTTCGCCAAATCTTCCAAAATCGGCTTAAACGCAAATCCTACCGCCTGCGTCACACCCCAAGCAACTAACCAGTCAATCATATCGCTATACCCAAGATTCGATCGCGTCTCGTAAAACTCAACCGTAGCACTAGGAACTTTATTTAGTATAAACCGCAGATAAATACAGATAAATACAGATAGCGCAAATACATCTGTGTTCATCTGTGGTTTTTTCTTCTTTGCATCCCCTTGCGGGGAATAGTTTTTCTAAACCAAGCACTTAGCTAATTTTGCTTTGAGCCTGATTCAGACCTTAAAAATCTGAAAAGGCTCATTTTTGTTGCTTATAAAGTTTCCATCCCCTTGCGGGGAATCTCGATTTTAACACCCTTTTGCTTCCCATCAAAGAAAATATGAAAGGGTTCTTTTTTTTTGCTAATAAAGCCTGTACAACCATGAAAAACTTTCAACTCTGTTAGTTTCAAACGCTTAGCTGATAAGCTATCTGAAGTGGTCAACGAATCTATTTACTTTTTTAGGTTCGGACAGCCCCTTCATATTTTCATAAAAATAGTATACCGGAAACGCTAAACTTGTCAACTTAAGAAATGTTAATATTTTCAAGTCAGAAAATTTTATCCAGTATCGTTTTTAATTTCTTGAAGTAACCAATGTAGTTGTAAGCTATCTAGAGCGATCGACAAATCTACTTACTTTCCCAGGTTCGCACAACCCCTTCATACTTTCGTAATAATACAATACTGGAAGCGCCTAAAGTTTTGAATTTAAAAAATGTTAAAAGTTTTCGTATACGGCACGCTCAAACCGGGGGAATCGAACTATCAGCGATACTGTGCTGGTAAAGTAGTGCAAGAGGAAAGATCGATCGCCTACGGTGAGCTTTTTCACTTACCTGCTTTTGGTTATCCCGCTATGACGACGGGGTACACCCGAGTCCAAGGTTATGTGCTTACCTTTGCCGATGCGGATGTTCTCCACAAGCTTGACCAACTGGAAGATTACGACCCGCAACGGCTACCGGAGGAGAATCTTTACGATCGCAAACAAATCGAGACCTATAATTTAGACGGGCGATCGCAAGGTATTGCCTGGGCCTATTTCATGACCAGCGAGCGAGTGGAAGGTTTGGGAGGTATCTTCATCCCATCAGGCTGGTGGTTTTCCTCAAAATATTTTTGAGTTTATCTACCCGGATTGTAATAGGAGCTATGTTCGATCGTGTTTATGGGTGCTGCCACCGACGCTTTGGGAATTTCCACCACAGGTTGATTTAAAGCCAGCATCAAAGGTTCCGAAGCTACAGGCATTTCCGGAGATTGCGCCAGTTGCGGCGAGAAAGAATTGCCACCTCCGAACACGCCTGAAACTGCGGCAATCAACCCCGCCGCGATCGCACTACCACCCCACAACAGCACCTGCTTTTGGCGACGGCGACTCAAGCGCAAGAACACTTGAGTTATCGTTTCTTCCACAGGTTGCTCGCACGCTGGCACAGGCATTGTCCGCATCCCTTTGCGTAGCGTCATCAGTCTGGCATACAAACACTGCACTTGGGGGTCTTCTGCCAGCCATGCTTCTACCTGTCGGCGTTCTTGTACGCTCACCTCCCCATCCAAGTAGGCACTCAGCAACTCAAATCGATCGCGCTTTTGAGTATCGAGCGCACCCAAATTACCCGCAGGCGAATTCCCTGCGGAATTCGGTTTTGAAAAATTACGGGATTCAAAGTCAGTATTCATACCAATGCTTGAATGCGTAGATTATTGATAATCAATTTGAGCGTCCCTAGCGGGAATCTTTTTCCAGGCGAGTGTGAAATTGCAATCTTTTGTATACTTGGTGTTTTTTTACACACTAAGCTAATTGCAAATTTTTGTCCGCTCACCATTCAGTACTCGCTAGTCTACTACAAATTTTAAACCGGTATATGAGGGGTCTAAGCAATCTTTACTACTCAAGTTCGATATCTCTTCCGGTAGATTTAGTCTTGGCATCCAGACTGCAAAAGTCAGAGCGAAGCGCAAAATCGCTCGGAGAAGATTCACAAACACGATCGCCTCAGATCCAGAAACCATTAACTATCGAGATAGTTTTGTAGCTGAGACTGGAGTCTCTGACGGGCTCTAGCGATTCTAGACTTGACAGTTCCCAGAGAAACCCCCGTAATATCAGCAATTTCCTCGTATGCCATCCCTTCAATTTCTCTGAGGACAATCGTAGTTCGGAAAACCTCTGGTAGATCGGCGATCGCAGTATGGAGTTGCTCGTAGAACTCGCGAGTACTCAAATCTTCTACAGGCCCCGGATTGTCAGCTGCGATTTCCCAATCCATCTCCCCATCTTCTACCATTCTAGGCGCATCCAAAGACAGGGGTTGAGATACTCGCTTGCGTTTGCGTAACTCATCATAGAAAAGATTGGTGGCGATCCGGCTCAGCCACCCCCGGAACTTGACCGGTTCGTTAAGGCGCTTGATATTGCGATAAACCCGAATCCAGACTTCCTGAGCTAAATCGGCTCGATCCTGCCAATCAGGAGCTAGGTGGTACAAAATCTTATCTATATGGGACTGATACCGACGCAATAATTCTGCGAATGCCGAGCGGTCTGGGCGATGCCCAGCTTGACACCGCAAAACTAAGTCATAGTTAGAGAGTTTTTCAACTGGCTGCACTGCTGCTTGAGGAAAGCTAACCTCACTGCTAGACCAGGATACAGGAATCGACTGACTCATGGACGGAATCCGTTTTAATACATCCCTTCTTCCTTGACGCCGCCGATATGACAAAAGTTCCCGGACTCAAGAAGCCGCGATCGCTCGTCCGGCGAGTTTGGCTACTGCGGTAACCAATTCGTTGATATCAACGGGTTTGGACAGGTGCATCTGGAAGCCAGCCGCAAGCGCGTGGATACCGTCCTCTTCCCTAGCATAAGCTGTTAGCGCCGCTGCGGGAATAAATACGCCTTGCGCTGTATTCAGGTCTCTCACCTTGCGGATCAGGGTGTAGCCGTCTTCCTCCGGCATACCTATATCGCTGAGCAATACATCTGGTTGCAAATGAGTAAGAGTCTTCATTGCTTCGCCTGCGGATGCGACTGCTATCACTCTGGCTCCGTATTCTTCCAACGCTAGACTGACAAACTGGCGTACATCAGGTTCGTCATCCACCAAAAGCACCTGCAAATCGGCCAGAGTTCGATCGCGGAGTGCGGAGCGCGAATTAATCGAGTTGTTTGATTCATTTTTTTGGCAGACTGCTTCGCTCTTGCCCACCAAAAGGGGTAATTTCACCCTAAAGGTCGCTCCCTGACCTTCTCCTTGACTTTCGGCACGGACTGTGCCGCCATGCAGATCTACTAAATGATGAACGATCGCCAATCCCAGTCCGAGACCCCCGTATAACCGCGTGGTTTTGCCATCAGCTTGACGGAAGCGATCGAAAACATAAGGAAGAAAGTCTGGATCGATCCCAATACCTGTGTCGCTAACTACAACCTCAACCCAAGAGCCACGGTACTCCAGTTTGACATCAACCTTTCCTCCTTCCGGAGTAAATTTGATCGCATTGGAAAGTAAATTCCAGACAATTTGCTGCAAGCGGTTAGGATCGCCGGAAATCAAATGCGGATGGGGGTCAAGCGAAGTTTGCAGCTGAATTGCTTTAGCTTCCGCTTGCGGAGATACCGCATCGATCGCTGCTTGAATAACTCCAACAAGATTGAACGGACAGAGATTCAGACGCAGCTTACCCCGTATAATGCGGGATACATCGAGAATATCTTCGATCAATTGCGTCTGCAACTTAGCGTTGCGCTCGATCGTTTCGAGAGCGCGAGCTGTTGTTTCTTCATCAAAATTGCGAGTGCGGAGCAAGCGAGCCCAGCCTAATATCGAGTTAAGCGGCGTGCGGAGTTCGTGGGAGAGGGTCGCCAGAAACTCATCCTTCATACGGTTTGCTGCCTCGGCTTGTTGCCTTGCGATTTGCTCCCGCAGCAATTTTGTGCGCTCTTCCTCCGCTTGCTTGCGATCGGTGATATCTTCTATTGTGGCGACGTGGCCGATCGACTTGCCGCGATCGGAGAGCATCGACGAGGACTGGAAGTTAACCCAACGAATAATTCCCTCACTTGTCTGGCAGCGAAACTCGTTGGAGTAATGCCCTGCTGTCAAAATATGTTCTCGGTCAGCCTTAATTATTGTCCCTGCGGAAGCCTCTCTAGAAGTATAGGCAAACCAATCAGCTTTTACTCGCGCTCGATCTTCCCAATACACTGACTCCAGCCAACCTTCTCCCAAGCTTTCCTCCAGAGTAAAACCGCAAATGGTTTGGCAGCGCGGGTTGGTGTAAGTGCAGAGACCGTCAGTATTTGTCAGCAGAATACCGACTGGGGAACAGTAGCTCAAGCAGCGAAACCGCTCTTCGCTTTCTCTGAGTTCGGCATTCATAGCTGCCAGTTGGGTTGCTTGTCGCTTGACTTCTAGAGTCTTCTTGCACAAGTCAACGAATACGGAAACTTTCGATTTTAATATTTCCGGCTCTATCGGCTTGAGCAGGTAGTCCACCGCACCCAAAGAATAACCCTTGAACACAAAGGAGTCGCTGGTACTGAAGGCTGTCAGGAAAACTATCGGGGTGTGGCGGCTACGCTCTCGTTGTCGAATCAGCGTTGCAGTCTCAAATCCATCCATTCCTGGCATTTGAACGTCAAGCAGAATCACGGCGAAGTCCTGCTTGAGCAGACATTTTAATGCTTCTTCACCAGAATGGGCTTTTACCAGATTCTGACCTAAAGAATCTAGTATTGCTTCTAGCGCTAGCAAATTTTCTGGATGGTCGTCAACCATTAAGACATTGACTTTTTCGTGGTCGATCATTGGTCATTGCTCTTGAGGAAATTTCAGATTTTAAATCTTAGATTTCAAATTTAATTAATTTGCAATCTGAAATCTAAAATTTGAAATTTTATCGATAGAGCCAAACGCGCAGCATCGAGAGTAACTGCTCTGTATCTACTGGTTTGGTGATGTAATCGGACGCACCTGCTTCGATGCACTTTTCGCGATCGCCTTTCATCGCTTTGGCAGTGAGTGCAATCATCGGCAGTTTTTTAAATTGAGGTATTTGGCGGATATTTCGCATTGTTTCGTATCCGTCCATTTCCGGCATCATTACGTCCATAAGGACGATATCGATATCTGGAGTTCCTCGCAAAACAGCTATACCATCCCTACCGTTTTCGGCATAAATCACCTGCATTTGATAGCGTTCCAGCATACTGGTGAGGGCAAAAATATTACGCACATCGTCATCGACAATGAGTACTTTTTTGCCAGCCAGTACGTAATCTGTTTTGTACAGTTGTTCCAGCATTTCTCTCGCTTGTGCGGGTAAGTTTGACTGCACTCGATGCAGAAACAACGCCGTTTCATCTAGGAGACGCTCTGGAGTGTGTACTTGTTTGAGCGGAGTAGTTTCGCCAATGCGCTTGAGGTGAACTTCTTCTGCTTTGCTAAGTTTCTTATCGGTATAAACGATAATTGGTAGGGGTCTGTAACTGACCGCGTTTACCTTTCTAAAAGATTCCTGGTGGATGCGCTCGATTAATTCAAAACCGTTCATATCCGGTAAGTTCAAATCCAGCACCAAGCAATCGAAGTTTCCTTCTCTGAGCGCTTCCAAGGCTGCTATCCCCGTACCCACAGCTGTGGTGGATACGTCAGTGTTACCGATTAACTCGACAATGCTGTGGCGTTGACTTTCGTTATCTTGGACTACCAGCAGGTTTTTCACTGGGCGCTGGATAAAACTTTTGATGTTTGTCAGCGCAGAGGTTAATGCTTCTGCGGTGACGGGTTTTTGGAGATAGGATACAGCTCCGAGTTGCAAACCGCGCTGTCGTCCTTCTGCTACAGAAACGATGTGGACGGGGATGTGACGGGTATTCGGGTCGTGCTTGAGGCGATCGAGTACTGTCCACCCATCCACTGATGAGGACAAACTAATATCCAGAATGATGGCGCTCGGTTTATATTCTCGCGCCATTACCAAGCCGGTTTCGCCGCGCAAAGCTACCAAAACTTTGAAACCTTGCTGTCGCGCCATATCTAACAAGACGCGAGCGAAATTGATGTCATCTTCCACAATCAGCAATACCATATCGTTGGGCTGGATATCGCCGCGATCGTCCGCCAAGGATGTCGGTTGAGCTTTATACCCGTCTTGGCTTGATGGCATTCGTTGTTGTACCTGCGGTCGCTGCGACGCGACCGTTTCTTCTGAGGGATCTCTAGAAATCGCAGGCACATTATTTGGATTTGGGGCTGTGTAGGTGTTTGGTGAGGTAGGGGCGAGTGGAGGAGTGGGGGATGGGGGGAGTGGGGTAAGTGGGGGCGTGGGGGAAACATTATATATCTCTGTCGCTGTTCTCCCGCTCTCCCGCTCTCCCGCTCTCCCGCTCTCCCGCTCTTCGTTTCTTCTGCTTGGCTCCTCTGTGGGGCTATCGCCATCGTTTTGGGGCAAATTGTTTTGTGGTAGATAAAGAGTAAAGATACTGCCTTTACCTACGGTGCTGACTAACTGAATTTCTCCCCCTAAAAGATGGGCGATTTCTCGGCTAATCGATAATCCGAGTCCGGTACCGCCGTATTTGCGGCTGGTGGTGCCATCCGCTTGTTGGAATGCCTCGAAAATGATTTTTTGTTTGTCAGTGGGGATACCAATACCGGTATCGGTGACGGAGAAGGCGACGACGCTAGATGCGTTACTCAAATTTTCGTTTTCCGGACTCCAACCGCTTGTGACTATTTGCGATCGCAGAGTCACATTACCTTGTTCGGTAAATTTAAATGCGTTAGAGAGCAAGTTTTTCAATACTTGTTGCAATCGTTTGGAGTCGGTATATATCGCTCTTGGCAGTTCGGAGACAAAATCAATTGTGAAAGCCAATCCTTTATCTTGGGCAACTTGTCGGAAGGTTCGCTCGATTTGCTCTTTCAACTCTGTGAACAGCATCATATCAATTTCAATTGACATGGTGCCGGATTCAATTTTCGCTAGGTCTAAAATATCATTAATTAAACCTAACAAATCCGTACCTGCTGCGTGAATTGTGCGCGTATATTCGACTTGTTTTGGTGTCAGATTTCCTTCGGGATTATCCGCCAATAGCCTCGCCAGAATCAACAAACTATTCAGCGGCGTTCGCAATTCGTGTGACATATTCGCCAAGAATTCCGACTTGTATTTGGAACTCAAAGCTAATTGTTCGGCTTTTTCTTCCAAGGAAAGTCGGGCTTGTTCGATTTCGCGATTCTTGCGTTCGACTTCTTTGTTTTGCAACTCCAACAATCCGCTTCTTTCTTCTAATTCTTCGTTGGTTTGGCGCAATTGTTCTTGTTGGCTCTTGAGCAATTCTTCCGATGCTTTGAGGGATTGGGCTTGTTGTTCCAATCGCTTGTTAGTTTCGCGCAGTTCCGCTTGTTGAGTTTGCAGTTCTTCGGCCAAAGATTGCGATTGTTTGAGCAATTCTTCTGTCCGCATACTGGCGGCGATCGTATTCAACACGATCGCAATACTTTCCGTTAGCTGATCGAAGAATGTCAGGTGAATTTCGCTGAAGCGACGGAAGGATGCCAGTTCGATGACGGCGGTTACTTGACCTTCAAATAACACCGGTAGGACTACTACATTTAAAGGTGTAGATTCTCCCAAACCAGAACTAATTTTGATGTAGTTATCCGGCACTTCGGTCAAGAGGATGCGTTCTTTTTCTAAGGCGCACTGTCCTACCAGTCCTTCGCCCAAACTGAAGCGGTTCGCCAAATGCTTGCGTTCCCGATAGGCGTAGGTGCTGAGCAGCTTCAAATATTGGGTACTGTGACCGTCGCCGCCGTCCATGAGGTAGAATACGCCGTGTTGGGCGGAAACCAGGGGCGCGAGTTCGGAAAGGATAAGTTTGGAAACGGTTTCCAAATCTCGCTGACCCTGCAACATTCGCGTGAATTTGGCGAGGTTGGTTTTCAACCAGTCTTGTTCGGTGTTCTTTTGGGTGGTTTCGCGCAGGTTGGCGATCATTTGGTTGATGTTATCTTTCAGGATGGCGACTTCGCCTTGCGCTTCTACGGAAATCGATCGCGTCAGGTCGCCTTTAGTCACAGCGGTAGCAACTTCGGCGATCGCTCTTAGCTGGGTAGTTAGTGTCGCCGCCAGTTCGTTCACGTTGTCTGTCAGCGCCCTCCAGGTTCCCGCTGCACCGGGTACTTTCGCCTGACCCCCCAGTTTTCCTTCAATACCCACCTCACGCGCCACTGTAGTTACCTGATCCGCGAAAGTTGCCAGGGTATCGATCATCTCGTTGATCGTATCTGCCAGCGTTTCGATTTCTCCCTTCGCTTCCAGCATTAACTTGCGCTTCAAGTCGCCGTTCGCCACCGCCGTCACCACTCGCGCAATCCCTCGCACTTGCGCTGTCAAGTTACCTGCCATTGAGTTCACGTTGTCCGTCAAATCTTTCCAGACACCCGCAACTCCTCGCACATCCGCTTGACCGCCCAGTTTTCCTTCCGTACCCACCTCGCGTGCAACCCGCGTTACCTCAGATGCGAAGGACGATAGTTGATCCACCATCGTGTTGATGGTATTCTTCAAATCCAAGATTTCGCCTTTCACATCGACGGTAATCTTCTTGGACAGGTCGCCATTTGCCACCGCCTTCGTCACCTCGGCAATATTTCTTACCTGTGCTGTCAGGTTCCCCGCCATCGAATTCACGTTATCCGTCAAATCTTTCCAGGTTCCCGCCACTCCTCGGACGTATGCTTGTACCCCCAGCTTACCTTCCGTTCCTACCTCTCTTGCTACGCGGGTTACTTCTGATGCGAAGGAGTTAAGTTGATCCACCATTGTGTTGATGGTGTTCTTCAACTCCAAGATTTCCCCTTTCACATCCACGGTAATCTTCTTGGATAGGTCGCCGTTTGCTACCGCCGTCGTCACTTCTGCGATGTTTCTGACTTGCGCTGTCAAGGAACCCGCCATGAAGTTTACACTGTCGGTCAGTTCTTTCCAAATGCCGGCAACTCCTCGGACTTCTGCTTGGACGCCTAATTTTCCTTCTGTACCTACTTCTCGCGCCACCCTGGTTACTTCCGATGCGAAGGAGTTGAGTTGATCCACCATCGTATTGACCGTGTTTTTCAACTCCAAGATTTCGCCTTTGACATCTACGGTAATCTTCTTGGACAAATCGCCGTTTGCTACTGCGGTCGTCACTGCGGCGATGTTTCTGACTTGCGCTGTCAGCGAACCTGCCATGAAGTTTACACTGTCGGTCAAGTCTTTCCAGGTTCCCGCTACACCTCGCACGTCTGCTTGGACGCCGAGTTTTCCTTCCGAACCTACTTCTCTAGCAACCCTGGTTACTTCACTAGCGAAGGATGAAAGTTGATCCACCATTATATTGATGGTGTTTTTCAACTCCAAGATTTCGCCTTTTACCTGTACGGTAATTTTCTTAGAAAGGTCGCCGTTTGCGATCGCTGTCGCCACTTCCGCAATATTTCTTACTTGCAGGGTCAGATTTCCTGCCATTGAGTTTACGTTGTCGGTCAAGTCTTTCCAGGTTCCCGCAACTCCTTTGACATCCGCTTGTACGCCCAGCTTACCTTCCGTTCCTACCTCTCTTGCAACTCTGGTTACTTCAGAAGCAAAGGAAGATAGCTGGTCAACCATTGTGTTGATGGTTTTCTTCAGTTCTAAAATTTCGCCTTTGACATCGACGGTAATTTTCTTCGACAAATCGCCGTTTGCAATAGCAGTTGCCACTTCGGCGATGTTTCTGACTTGTCCGGTCAGATTGCCTGCCATCAAGTTTACCGAATCGGTCAAATCTTTCCACGTTCCCGCCACTCCTCGCACTTCTGCTTGGACGCCAAGTTTTCCTTCCGTTCCTACTTCTCTTGCTACCCTTGTTACTTCCGATGCAAAGGAGTTAAGTTGATCCACCATTGTGTTGACCGTATTTTTCAACTCCAACATTTCCCCTTTGACATCGACGGTAATTTTCTTCGACAAGTCACCGTTTGCTACTGCGGTCGTGACTTCGGCAATGTTTCTGACTTGCGCTGTTAGGGAACCTGCCATGAAGTTTACACTGTCGGTCAAGTCTTTCCACGTTCCCGCTACGCCTTTTACTTCTGCTTGTCCGCCTAACTTTCCTTCTGCGCCTACTTCTCTTGCTACCCGCGTTACTTCACTAGCAAAGGAAGATAGCTGGTCAACCATTGTGTTGATGGTTTTCTTCAGTTCTAAAATTTCGCCTTTGACATCGACGGTAATCTTTTTAGACAAATCGCCGTTGGCAATAGCAGTTGCCACTTCGGCGATATTTCTGACTTGTCCGGTCAGATTGCCTGCCATCAAGTTTACCGAATCTGTTAAATCTTTCCACGTGCCTGCCACTCCTCGGACTTCTGCTTGGACGCCAAGTTTTCCTTCCGTTCCTACTTCTCTTGCAACTCTGGTTACTTCACTAGCAAAGGAGTTAAGTTGGTCAACCATTGTGTTGACCGTATTTTTTAGTTCTAAAATTTCGCCTTTTACATCAACTGTAATTTTCTTCGACAAGTCGCCGTTTGCTACTGCGGTCGTGACTTCGGCAATGTTTCTGACTTGCGCTGTCAAGTTACCTGCCATGAAGTTAACTGAATCGGTCAAATCTTTCCACGTTCCCGCAACTCCCGGAACTTGTGCTTGTCCGCCTAACTTTCCTTCTGCACCTACTTCTCTTGCTACCCGCGTTACTTCACTAGCGAATGAAGATAGCTGATCCACCATGATGTTGACGGTGTTTTTCAGCTCTAAAATTTCTCCTTTAACATCAACTGTAATCTTTTTAGATAGGTCGCCGTTTGCTACTGCTGTCGTGACTTCAGCAATATTTCTTACCTGTGCTGTCAGGTTACTTGCCATTGAGTTTACCGAATCGGTCAAATCTTTCCAGGTGCCGGCAACTCCTCGCACTTCTGCTTGTACGCCTAATTTTCCTTCTGTTCCCACTTCGCGTGCAACTCTTGTTACTTCAGAAGCAAACGAGTTGAGTTGGTCAACCATTGTGTTGACCGTATTTTTTAGTTCTAAAATTTCGCCTTTAACATCAACTGTAATTTTTTTAGATAAGTCGCCGTTTGCTACTGCGGTCGTGACTTCGGCAATGTTTCTGACTTGGGCTGTCAAATTACCTGCCATCATATTGACAGAATCGGTGAGGTCTTTCCAAGTGCCGGCAACTCCGGGAACTTCTGCCTGGACGCCCAATTTTCCTTCGGTTCCTACTTCGCGGGCGACGCGGGTTACTTCTGACGCGAAAGAAGATAATTGCGTCACCATTGTGTTAACTATTTGGGCAGTTTGGAGGAATTCTCCTTTGAGGGGTCTGCCTTCTATTTCTAAGGCGATCGTCTGCGATAAGTCTCCATTTGCAACAGCACGGATGACGCGGGCTGTTTCCGATGTTGGTTGCACTAAATCTGTGATGAGAGTGTTGACAGAATTTACGCTTTCTGCCCACCCTCCGCCTGCCGAACCTAATGACGCTCTCTGAGTAATTTTACCTTCTTTACCCACAACTGTGCTGATGCGCTCCAGTTCTTTGGTCATTCTTTCATTCAGTTCGATAATATCGTTGAGGGCATCGGCGATTTTTCCGGCTATGCCTGTCTTCTCGATCGGCATCCGAACAGCAAAGTTACCTTTTTTAACGGCTACCAGCGTTCTGAGCAGTTCTTTAGTATCTAAACTATCTGAGTCATCCTTAGTTAACTGTTCCGTTGGCATAGCTTTATCCTTTAGGTACTCATTATTGTTTTATCCAGTCTGGTATGAGAGTGTCTACCAGATCGCCAGTTATCTTCCACAATTGTGGCGCATGAAACGCCAATATTTTCCGCCTCTGTATCAGCCTTCAATATAGACCAGAGAAATTTTACCCATATCGCGTCTTGGCTGAAGAATTCTATCGTTTCCTATGGATTGCGACTCAGTAGGCTTAAGTCGGAGAGACAGATGTGAGACAAATATTAACAAATTCGACACAGATCGACAGCGTGTAGTTTGCTGGTGAGGCTGCTTAAAAATATTTCTGCTCCACCAGCCGGAATCAGAGCATTGAATTGCAGTAGCACGCAATTTATCTGAGAGGAAAACGTTGACATCCTCCTCGACCTAAAGGTACGAGGATTCCAAAGATCGCTCTTTGGGCTTCCTCTTTCCACGACTCGGCTTACTTGGAGGGATTTCTCCACCCAGGCAGAG